>DATFCB010000569.1:0-7517 GCA_035253525.1 Pyrinomonadaceae bacterium
GATGGCCTGCGGCTGGCAGGTACATTAGATGACTTACCACGCGGGCTGCTGGCACGCGCAGACTTGCATCTTCTCAAGAGCGATTTCAGCCGGGCGCAAGATGACCTGAACGAAGCTTCATCAATCGCAGTGCGCGGCGAGATGGGATTGCACGAGGCGGATTGTCATCTCGGTTATGCTCGGCTCCATGTGGCGCAAGGGGAGAAGGAGAAGGCGCGGGAGAGTTGGGCGAAGGCTAAGGAGATGATTGAGCGGATGGGTTATGGGCGGCGGAAGAAGGACGTGGAGGAGATTGGGCGGCAGTTGGAAGAGATGGCTGGTGAATGATGGGTGAAGGTAAAGGGATTTCTTGAGGTGGCGGCAAGTTGGCTGTTGCTATCGTGCCGTGGCGCGTGTAATATCGCGCTCGATTTGCTTTACCCATCTGTGCCCGGTTTGAGAAAGGAAGTTGAAGTTGATGAAGAGAAATCTAGTTCCCCGTGTGGCGATTGCTGCCGCGATGTTGTTCGCGCTCGTGGCGCTCGCGCTGCCCATGCCGTCGAAGGCGCAGCCGCAGCGGGCCGAATTCATGATTAACAACAGGTCCGACTGGGACATTTACCACATGTTCCTCTCGCCCGAAGACAAGGACACCTGGGGCCCTGACCAGCTCGGCGAGAAGGTCATACACTCCGGCGAGTCTTTCACGCTGAACGACATCCCGTGCGGCGAGTATGACATCAAGCTCGTGGACGAGGACGGCGACGCCTGCATCGTCGAAGGCATCGTGATGTGCAAAGACCACACGCACTGGGACCTGACCAACAAAGAACTCGCCAAGTGCGAGGGCTGGGGCGGCGAATAACACCGGCCGCGCCCGCGTTCCCTAGAAACTTTATCCTTTGCCCGGCTGACGGAGGGAAGCGACCGTGAGCCGGGCAAAGTAGTTTTTGGGCCACGGCGTCCGTCCCCGACGGGCGACTGTCAGGCGAAGTAACTTACGAGGCGCGCGAAGGATTCGTGCACAACTTGTAGGCGGAGAAGCCTCCGATGAGAACCCAGAGGAGGAGGAAAAGCGGGTTGGGGCCGTCCTGCGAAAACATCAGGGCCAGGACGATCAGGAACACGGAGAGTAGCAACAAAAATCCGGCGAAAGTCTTGCTCATTTGAATTTCCCTTTCGAGTTTGAAGATGAGGGCCGTTGGGCGCGCGGGCTTTTGGTGAAGCAACCGCTTCAATTAATATCTCATCACGCCGGCGAGGCTGTCCATAACTTTTTATCAAACGCGCAAGCACGGACGAAAGATGAAGCAACCGCTGAACGGGCGGCCGTCCCCCTGCTTGACCCTGCGGAGAAGCGGCGCGTAGAATTTTTGTGAACCACGTTATGAGCGTCGCGGGCACGCCAGTTGAGTGCGTCGCAAACGCTTTCAGAGTTTCCTTTTGAGAGAGCAGGTTAAGAAGAGTGCTGCTGTTTATTTTTGAAGGTCTGGGGACCAGCGAGCTGCTGCTGATTCTGGTCGTCGCGCTGGTCCTCTTCGGCCCGCGCAAGCTCCCGCAGCTCAGCCGCTCGCTCGGCAAGAGCCTGGCTAACTTCAAGCGCGCCTCCGAGGACTTCAAGCAGACCTGGGAGAAAGAGGTCGCGCGCGAAAGCGCGATTAAAGATGCGCTCACAGGCGAGGCCATGCTGCCCGAAGACCGCTCCATCCTGAATGAGCCGCGTGACCGCAGCCAGGCCGTCATAGAGGCGAGCGCCGACGGACCGACTGACTCGCTCGACGCATCCACGGCCCCCGCTTCCGCGAGCGAAGATAACGCGACGGTGGCGAGAGGCGCGGCCGTCAACGCCGCCGAGTCCGAAGACGCGCCGACGCGCAAGCGCGACTGGCTGTAAGGAGGAGGCCAGGGTTTTCCAGGTCCCAGGATGGCTACGCTTTTAGGCACACGCTCGAAGACGAAGGCGCGCGAGGAAGAACTCGGCGGCCAGATGTCCTTTCTCGAACACCTGGACGAGCTGCGCAGCCGGATCATACGCTCGCTGGCCTTCGTGTTCGTCGTCTTCATTGGCTGCTGGTTCTTCTCAGACCACATCTACAACTTCCTGGCCGTGCCCGTTCAGCGCGCCCTGGCCGAGGCGCAGCGCCGGGAACTCCCCATCGGCGGCCTGACCGGCAACGAAACCATCCTGCCGAACAGCGCGCTCAAAGAGAATGATACGGGCCGCTACGTCTTCGAGAACACGACCAAAATTGGCACAAGCGTCATCCCGCCGGGCGCGAGCGTGATGGCGAAGGTTCACAAGCTGCCGGACGGGAGACTGCTCCTCTACACGGACGAGGCGCTGTACGCCGGCAGCGTCGTCATCCCCAAGGGCGTGCTCCTGCCGTTCGATTTCCAGGCCAAGCCAAAAGCGCTCCCAGGCATTGACGACAAGCTGATCGTGACGACCGCGATGGAGCCCTTCTCGCTCTACGTCAAGGTCTCCATCTACACGGCCCTGGCGCTCGCGGTCCCCTTCCTGCTCTGGCAAATCTGGGCCTTCGTCTCGCCCGGCCTCTACCCGCACGAGCGGCGCTACGCCCTGCCCTTCGTCTTCCTTTCTTCGGTCGCCTTCCTGCTGGGCGCGGCCTTCGCCTACAAAATAATCTTCCCCCCGGCGGCCAAGTATCTGCTCGGACTGGGCCAGGATTTCCGCCTGCTGCTCAAGGCCAACGACTACTTCGACTTCATCATTCTGCTGATGATGGCGATGGGCGCGGTCTTCCAGATGCCCGCCATCACCTACGTGCTCGCGCGCATCGGAATCGTCTCGGCGCGCCTGCTGCTGCGCGTCTGGAAGACGGCGCTGATCGTGATCCTGGTCGCGGCCGCCGTGCTCTCGCCGACCAACGACGTGCCCAACATGCTCCTCTTCGCCGCGCCGATGATCCTCCTCTACGTCGTCTCCATCTTCATCGCGTGGCTCTTCGGGAAGAAGCGACAGAAGAGCCGTGGTCAGTAGTCAGTGGCCGGTGGTCAGTTAAGAACAGAAAACAGGAAGAAGGCGGAGTGTGAATGGCTCGGCCGCCTGCTTCTTTTTGTTAACTGACCACCGGCCACTGACCACTGACCACGACCATTGCCTTTTTCCTGTTGCCTTTGGATAATGGGGGTATTGTGAGAAAAGCCAAGATTCTTGCCACGCTGGGTCCGGCGTCGCGCGAGCCTGTGCTGCTGGAGGCGCTGCTGGCAGCGGGCGTCAACGGCGTGCGCATCAACATGTCGCACGGGTCGCAGGACGAACACGCCGAAACAATCGCGCGCGCACGCGCCGCCGCCGAGAGGATGCGCCGCCCGCTCTCCGTGCTCGTTGACTTGTCCGGCCCAAAGATCAGGACGGGCGTGCTCAAAAATGGTCAGCCCGTACAGCTCGAAGCCAATTCCCTGTTCACGATCACGACCCGCTCGGTCGCGGGCGACGCGCGCGAAGTCTCCACCAACTACACGGGCATGGCGCGCGACGTGAAGCCGGGCGCGCGTCTGCTTCTGGACGACGGGCTGATAGAGCTGCACGCCGAGCGCACGACCGAGACGGATGTCGTCTGCCGCGTCATCAACGGCGGACCTTTAGGCGAGCGCAAAGGCATCAACCTGCCGGGCATCATCCTGCCGATCCCGTCGCTGACGGACAAGGATCGGCGCGATTTACAGTGGGCCGTGCGGCAGAACGCGGACTACATCGCGCTCTCGTTCGTCAGGCGCGCGCAAGACTGCGTGGAGGCCAAGTCTTTAATCGCGGCCGCGGGCGGACGCCAGCCGCTCGTCGCCAAGATCGAGAAGGCCGAAGCGATTGACCATCTGGAGGAAATCATCGCCGCCACGGACGGCGTGATGGTCGCGCGCGGCGATTTGGGTGTGGAGACGAGCGTCGAGTTAGTCCCCGTCTACCAGAAGCGCATCATCGAGCAGGCGGTGCTCGCCAACAAGTTCGTCATCACGGCGACGCAGATGTTGCAATCAATGGTGACGAACCCGAGGCCGACGCGCGCCGAGGCGTCCGACGTGGCGAACGCCGTCTGGGACGGGTCCGACTGCCTGATGCTCTCGAACGAGACGGCGATGGGCCAAAACCCTGTGGCGGCCGTGGCGACGATGGCGCGCATCATCGAGACAGCGGAGACGGGGCGGCAGATCGGGTCGAGCGTCGTCGAAAAGTGGGCCGGTCGCCAGTCGGGCAAGTTCAGCCGCGCGCTCTGCGAGGCCGCCGCCTCGGCAGCCGAAGAGCTGAGCATCAAGACCATCGCCGTCTTCACGGAGTCTGGGCTGATGGCGCGCCGCCTCTCGTCCTTGAGGCCGGAGCAGCGCATCGTCGCCCTGACCAACTCGCGCGAGGTGCAGAACGAGCTGGCCCTCATCTGGGCGGCAGAGCCCCTGGTGCATTCGTCATGCGAGAGCACGGAGCAGATGGTCAAGACGGGCGAGCGTGCGCTCCTCGAAGCGGGCATCGTTCAGACAGGCGAGATGATTGTCCTGATGGCGGGCATGCTGTCAGGGTTAGGTCTGTCAAGGTCCGTCAAGCTCCACGAGATAGGCGACTCGCACGGGCAGCAGTAGACATTAGGTCAAGGTGTTTTGAATCAGCGCTCGTTCCTGGTGGCGAAGAAGCCCTCGCGTGCGCGCACCGTGATGCCGGACAACTGGGGGGCGCTTTGACCTTGACCTTGAGCTGGTGCCACTTGCCGTCGCGTGCCCCGTCCGCGAGCTTAAAGCCGAGCCGGTACTGGTTATGTAGCTCCAGCGCGAAACGCTCGAACACTTCGGTCAACTCGGCGTTGCTGTTCGGGTGATAAGCCAGGCCGCCGGAGATTTGTGACAGCTCACCTAAAATGCTGAACCCTTCGAGCCCCAGCGTGCTTGCCGGGTCGTTATTGCCGGAGAGTATCACTGAGTAAAGTAGCACGTCGGACTCCTTCAGTAATTTCCTCGACTCCTGGAAACCGTAGCGCGAGTGGTTGTCCTCGCCGTCGCCGATTATCAGGAGGGCGCGCTTCCGGTGCTTCCCTTGCTTGACCTTCTCGACGCCTAAATAGCAGGCATCGTAGAACGCCGTATCGCGCTTCGGCTCGATGGATTCTATACGGTCCAGAATGGCCTGGCCGCCACGTGTCCAATCAACGAGGAGTTGCGGGCGCTCGTTAAAGGCTATCAGAAAATACTCGTTCTCGCCGTTGCTCTGCCTGATGAACTCAGCGACCTCGTTGCTGAGCCGACGCATGTTGCCGCGGCCCGCCATTGACTGGGATGCGTCGAGGATGATGCCGATGCTGACCGGCTCGTCCTCTGCGCTGAAGTGAGTAATTTCCAGCGGGGTCTTGTTGTCCAAAACAGTGAAGTGGCTTTTTTCCAGCCCGGCAATGTAGAGATGCCTTTTGTCCGTGACCGTCACAGTCAGCATGACGGAGTCGGGCGTCTCGTGTGACTGAGACGACGGCGGCGCGGGCGTATTCGCCGGCTGTTGGGCTTTGGCGGTGTGGAGGGTGCTAAGGGCGACGATGAGGGCGAGGCACGAGAATACGAGTCTTGCTGTCGTCCGGTGAAGGTGCTTCATGATTCAGCTCCTCTGCGAAGTTCAGAGCCGGGGGGATTTTAGAAGGCGCGCGGGGAAGCTGTCGCTCAACGGTTAATCGGCGCGCACCATGTGGCCGACGGACTTTTTGTCCCCATCGGCGCTCTCGGTGCCGCCCGCTGCCGTCTGCGGGTGACGCCAGTTGTCGAGGATGCCGACCTGATGGACGCACTGTAGCGTGCAGGTGGGAGCGCACCACTTCTCCGTGTTGTACTCACGCTCGAAATCCTTCATCGTGTAGTCTTCGAGCGGGATGCCAGGGATGCCGCGCTGCTGCGAGCACCAATGAACCAGACCGTCCTCGCAGATGTAGAGGTAGCGCGCGCCCGCGCGGCAGCGCCACTCGTAGGGCTTGCCCTCGGCGATGGAGTCCTGGAACCAGTTGAGGCGCGCGTGGTCGCGGTTGCCGAGTTTCTTGACCTGCTGGAAAATCTCGCGCTCGCGCTCTGTCAGAGGCTTGAGTGTGCCGTCGTGGTCGTGTATGACGCCGACCGTGCTGGAGAAACCCAACTCGACGGCGCGGCTCGCGATGACGAGCGCGTCCTCCGGCGTCTTGATGCCGCCGCCGATGACGGAGTTGATGTTGACGTGAAACTCTGCGTGCTCGGCCAGGTGCTGCAACTTCTTGTCCAAATTCTTCAGGCTCTTTTTCGAGACCGCGTCCGGCACAACGTTGTCTATGCTGATCTGTAGGTATTCGAGGCCGGCGTCGTTCAAGCGACGTATGCGCTCGGGCGTGAAGTAGTAGCCGTTGGAGATGAGCCCGGCGATCATCTTGTGCGAGCGTATGCGGCGGATGATTTCGTCCAACTCCGGGTGCATCAAAGGCTCACCGCCCGAGATGGTGACGATGGAAGTCCCCAACTCGGCCAGCTTGTCCAGCCGCCGCATCATTGCGTCGAGCGGCACGGGCTCCGAGACCTTGTCGTACTCGTTGCAGTAGCCGCAGGCGAGGTTGCAGCGCCGCATCGGGATGATGTGCGCCAGCACCGGGTGCCTGGTCGAGAGGAGCGCGCGCGAGATGAAGCTCGCCTCGCGCAGTTTTAACCTGAGAAATTTGCTTCTCTTCATCTAGCCTTGCAGACCGCTTAACGGGTTCCGAGAATTTTGTCCCGCTTTGGAGAGCCTTAGCAGGATAACGAGGCCGCAACGCTTTGGCAAGCACGCCGCCCGTCGCAAGCTCTAAAAGCGAAAGGCTTCGGTCTTTCGACTCCGAAGCCTTTTGCTTCTAAACTCGCCTGGCCCATTTTAGGCCGGAACGATTTTGACCTTCGAGTCGAGTTTCAGGATGAATTCGTCGAGCGAGATGCTCGCGTTGCGCTGCATGTTGGTCAGGCGCACGGTGGTCGAATCGTCGTTCTTCTCGATCACTTTGGTCTGCACGGGCATCCCGCCCGCGTCAACCCACGCCTCGGCCCACTTGAAGCTGGCCCCGCCCTTCGGCACGAGCTTGACGTGCGTGGTAGCAACGCCGCCCCACAAGTTCTCTTCGCCCATGTACTCCATGTTGAAACGCGCGGCCAACTGCTGGCGCGACATGTTCATGAACTCCAGGGCCGCGCCCGGCTTGGCCTTCTGCGACTTGGAATTTCCCTTGTAGCACATGTTCAGACGCGGGCGGCAGAGCGTGAACTGCCCGTCGGCGACGGCCAGCGTCTCCTTCTGCGGGTAGCTCCAGTCAACTCGCACGTAGGCATTCCTGCCCGCCGCGGGGACGTAGAGCACGACGCCTTTATACTTATCTTCGTCGCGAATCTGCGCGTTATACTTGACCATGTCAACGCTGGCGCGTAGCGACTTCAGGCTCTGCCGGTTGCGCTCCATGCGGTTAAGCAGAGAGCTAACGAAGCCTGCCCCCTGCGCCTTCACGTCCGTCGGGGAGCTGACGGCCACCGCGGCCACTAACATTGCGATCAAGAGGCCGAGGGGAACA
>DATFCB010000570.1:0-5416 GCA_035253525.1 Pyrinomonadaceae bacterium
GCTGCCACTGTTTGACGTGAAAGAGCACGTCGGAGTCGTCCATCTCAAGGTGCTCGTCGAGCGAGAGCGGCTGGCGGCGCAGGACCTTCTCGAAGGCCGTGCCCGGCGCGCACCAGACTGCCTTGCCCTCCTCCAACAGTGTGAGCGCGCGGCGCAGCACGGAGCGCAGGACTGCCTCAGCCGAGCGCAGTGTCCTGTGAAAGTAGACCTGGCGGAACATGTAGTAGCGCGCCTGCAAATATTCTTCGACCGCGTAGAGGCCGCGCGCCGCGACAAAGATGCGGTCGTTCTCCTCGTCAATCTGGAGCGCGTTGATGACCCACTCCAAATCGTAGATGCCGTACTTCGCGCCCGTCATCAGCGAGTCGCGCAAGAGATAATCCATGCGGTCAACGTCCAGTTGCGACGAGACGAGTTGGGCCAGCGCGGCGGGCTGAAACTTTCCTTCGATGATGCTCGCGACGCGCTCCGGTAACTCGGCCGAGAAGGAGCGCAGCAACTGCCCGACCTCCGTCTCTTCGCTCATGACGACGCGCACCGTCCACGCCTCGTGGTGAAACCCCAGGACCTTCTCCATCACGTGCGAGAAGGAGCCGTGCCCCACGTCGTGTAAGAGCGCCGCCGCGCTCGCCGCCGCGCGGTCCTCCGGCGCGATCGCGTAGTTCTCGCCGAGGCGGTTCAGCACGCGCGTCATCAGGTGCAGCACGCCGAGCGAGTGTGTGAAGCGCGAGTGCTCCGCGCCCTGGTAGGTGAAGAGCGCGAGCCCCAGTTGCTTGATGCGGCGCAGGCGCTGGAACTCCGGCGCGTCAATCAGGCGCACCATCAGACGGCCTTCGTCCGTGTCCGTCCTGAGACGAATGATGTTGTGAACCGGGTCGCGGTAGATGCGTTCGGACACGTTCTCTCCGTAGCTTCGGTTGAAGAGTCTGGACGGCTCGGGGCCGACGAGCGTGACAAAATCCCACGCGGGTTGACGGGCCGTCGGTCGCCCTCAGTGGTTTCACTGCGAGCGGCTGAGGCGAGTCTAACACAGACGGCAGGCATGAGGCGGACATCCCGAATTATGGAAGGACTCCATTTTTATGGATTTCACGCGACGAAATCATGTAGGCCGCGCGGCGCGTCCGGCGAAGTGAGCCAGTAAATTAACAGGGTTAGCTCGTCGCGCTTACGGGCATAGGAGTTGCAGTCACTCTCAGCCACACCTTACAAGCGGGAAGTCACACTTTTCTTCAAGCGGGCATCGTCGGTTGATAACCAGCAACTTCTTGAGGAGGACACCCCATGCGAATCGGAGGATTTAGAAGGACGCTCACGTTCCTGTCCGTAGCAGTATTCGTCCTGGCCCTGTGCGTCGTCTCAGCCTCTGCACAGACGGCGAACAGCGGCTCGATCACGGGCGTCGTCAAGAACGAGAACGGCGAGCTTGTTCCGAATGCGACGGTCAGAGCCATCAACCTCGGGACGAACGCGATGCGCGAAACGACAGCGAGCGGCGAGGGCGCGTTCGAGATCGCGCAGCTCGTCCCCGGCAACTACCGCCTCGAAGTAGAGGCTTCGGGCTTCGCCAAGACGGTCGTCGAGCCTGTCACCGTCAACGTCCTGGCGCGCGTCACGCTTGAGCCGGTGCTCAACCCCGCGGGCGCGACGGCGCAGGTGACGATCACCAGCGAGCTGCCGCTCGTCGAGACGACCAAGACGGAGGTGAGCGGCGTCGTTGACCAGCGCCAGATGGAGAACCTGCCGGTCAACGGGCGCTCGTTCGCCAGCCTGGCGATTCTGATTCCGGGCACGACCTTACAGCCGTCGTTCGACCCTACGAAATCGCGCGTCGGCACGTTCTCGGTCGGCGGCTCGACCGGAAGAAATCTCAACATCACGATTGACGGCGGCGACAACAAGGACAACGCCGTCGGCGGCATCCTACAGAACTTCACGATGGAAGGCATACAGGAGTTTGCGCTCTCGACGCAACGCTTCTCGGCCGCCAACGGTCGTTCCGGCGGCGCGCTGCTTTCGGTCGTCTCGAAGTCCGGCACCAACGAAGTGCACGGCTCGGTCTTCGGCTTCTTCCGCGACGACAAGCTGAACGCGAACGCGCCGCAGCTTTTGGCCGAGGCCAACGAGACCCTCTTCCCGGACCCCGCGGACATCGTCAAGCCGCCCTTCAGCCGACAACAGTTCGGCGGCTCCGTCGGCGGACCCATCGTCAAGAACAGGGCGTTCTTCTTCGGCAGCGTCGAGCGCACGCGCGAGCGCGGCAACTCGATTGTGCCGGGCGTTGACCGCGCCAAAATCGCCCTGCTCGAACCGTTCGGCTACGAGGCCGTGCAGTTCCTGCCGCAGCCGTTCGACGACACGCAGTACACCATCAAAGGCGACTTCAATCTGAACAGCAAGCACTCGCTTGTCACGCGCTTCGCCGGCCAGAATAACAACGGGCTCAACGACCAGGCCGGCTTCCTCATCGTCCGCACGGACCTCTCCGGCGGCAACCAGACCTTGAACACGCTCTACAACTTTTTGGCGAACTGGACGTGGACGGCCAGCTCTCGAACCGTCAACCAGTTCAACTACCAGTATTCAACCTTCAACAATCGCATCAACGCGACGACCGACTTGAACCTCCTGTCCTTCCCGGACGGCATTCTCATCGGGCGCAACGGCAACGTCCCGCAGCAGACCATTCAGAAGAAGCACCAGTTCCGCGACGACCTGACGCACAGCCGCGGCAACCACAGCTTCAAGTTCGGCGGCGACTTCACCTACATCCCGACGCTCGGCGGCCTCTTCGCCTTCAACTCAGCGCCGGAGTATGACTTCTACTTCACCGCCGACGAGATCGCCAACAACCCGGGCCAGTTCCCGCAGGGCTTCGAGACCACGCAGGTTCTGCCCGGCCCAATCACTTGCGGCACCTTCGACCTCCCGGCCAACTGCACGGCCGCCGACCTCGCCGGCATCGGCGTCGTCTCGGCCGTCCTGCTGTCGGGCGGCGACCCCTCGTTCAACCTGCGCGACGGCGCGAAGCAGTTCGCCTTCTACGCGCAGGACGACTGGAAGATCACGCCGCGCTTCACGCTCAACATCGGCCTGCGCTACGACGTTGACTTCGGCTTCGTTGACTCGGACCACCAGGCCAACAATCGTGCGGTTCGTGCCCTTCAGATCATCGGCCATCCGTACGGCCAGAGTGTCGTCAAGGACGACAAGAACAACTTCAGCCCGCGCATCGGCTTCGCCTGGGACATCAAAGGCAACGCCCGCTCGGTGCTGCGCGGCGGCTACGGCATCTACTTCGACCAGTCGTTCCTGAACGTCCCGCTCTTCGCGGTCCAGCAGGCGAACGAGGAGATTTACGCGACCTTCTTTAACGACGCTCCGAACCTGAGCATCGCCTCGCCGCCGCCCGTCATCCCGCGCCCGCTCACCAATCCGACGAGCGCAATTCGCGGTCGCCTGCTTGACCCCTTCTTCGAGTCGCCCTACACGCAGCAGTGGAACATAGGGTACGCGCAGGAGTTGGGGGCCAACATGGCGATTGAGTTCGACTACGTGCACATCCTCGGCCTGCACGAGTTCACAGGGCTCGACATCAACCCGCGCATCGGGCCGCTCGTCGGCTCGCAGCGCAACGACGCTCTGCTGCCGCGCGTCCTCGCGCCGCAGTTCGCCGCGCACGCCGCCGAGTTGATAGACGAGTTCGGCATCGCGAACCCGTTCGCGCGCATCTCGGTCGCGATGTCGGACGGCCGCTCGCGCTACGATGCCTTCACCGTCTCATTCAAGAGGCGCTACGCCAACAAGTTCCAATTGAACGCACACTACACGCTGGCGCGCGCCGTCGGCTGGTATGGTGCGATCTCGGATTTCGGCTTCGGGCCGATGAACCAGTTCCGCGGCTTCGACCCGGATCAGGACTTCGGTTACACGCCCGAAGACGAGCGCCACCGCTTCGTCCTCTCGGGTATCTTCGATTTGCCGTGGGGCTTCCAGGTCGCGCCCATCTTCCAGTTGGCGTCGGCGCGGCCCTACAACATCTTCCCGGCTTGCGTCTGCGACATCAACCGCGACGGCGTAGTCTTCAACGAGCGCGAGACTCGCGACGGCAACGACCAGAACCACCTGCCGCCGGCGACGATGCGCGGAGACAACTTCTCGCAGTTGAACGTCAGGGTCTCGAAATTCTTCCAGTGGTCGGAGCGTTACAAGCTCGGACTTTTCTTCGAAGCTTTCAACGTCTTCAACACTGGCAACTTCGGCAACCAGTTCCAGAACGTCGTCGGCGAGCCTGACTTCGGCAGGCCCGTCAACTTCTTCGGCGCGACCGGATTCTCCGAGCCGCTGGGGATTCCGTTCCAGGCTCAGGTTGGCGCTCGCTTCAGCTTCTAGCTCTCGGGTTGGAAGTTGACTGAAATGGGGCACTCCATCTAGAGTGCCCCATAATTTTTCCAGCTCGCCTTGCGTTCTCGTCCGCGTGGGTTGTGTTGTTGCAGCATTGACGGAGGCGACCCCTTATGAAGCGACCATTTCGCGCCTGGCTCATCTCTTTCATCATCTCTTGCTTGATTGCCGCCGTCGGGTCGGCGCAAAGCGGCGTCAACACGCTGGAGGGCAAGGTCATCGCGCCGAACGGCTCCGCGCCCGCACAGCCCGTCAGGGTCACGCTGACCTTCGGCGGCAGACGCATCTACGAAACCTTCACGGACCTCGGCGGCAACTTCTCCTTCACCGGCCTCGGCCGCGGGACTTACCGTTTGACGGCCGAAGGCGACGGGGCCACGTTCGAGACGACGACCGTCACGGCGGATGTCTCTGCCTTCGGCTCGGCCCAGCAGGGCTTCACACAGAACATACACCTGCTCCCGAAGCAGGCGAGCGCCACGCCGCGCGCGGGCGTCGTCTCGGCCTTTAACCAGAACGTCCCGCCGGCCGCGCGCGAGACGCTTGAGCGCGCGAAGAAGGCGGCCGAGCAGGGGAAAGCGGAACTCGCCCTTTCCCTGATTCGTGAAGCCATCAAGCTCTTCCCCGAATACTTCGAAGCGCGGCTCGAACTCGGCAACGCGCTGTTGCAGGGCGGCCAACTCGAAGAGGCCATCGCGGAATTGGACCGGGCGCGCCAGATAAATCCGAACGACGAGCGAACCTACCAGTCGTTCGGGCTCGTCCTCATGAAGCAGCGGAAGTACGCCATCGCCGTCGCCGTCTTCGCCGAAGCGTCGCGCCTGAATCCGACCAACGCGATGAACCCCATGATGCGCGCCACGGCGCTCATACACCAGGCACGCACCATTGATCCGACCGCGTCGGCGGCAGCCGCGTCGGATAGAGAATATCTGCTCGACAGGGCCGAGGCGGCCCTCGCGCAAGCCTCCGAGTTGAGCGATAAGAAGCTCGCGGCCGACCACCTCACGAT
>DATFCB010000571.1:0-5253 GCA_035253525.1 Pyrinomonadaceae bacterium
CCCGCCCCGCCTCTAAAATTCTACGCGCACACGACCGCAGCCGCGCCAGCGTCTCCGAGTTCTGCGTCTTAGCCAGCAACTCATCCGCACGCCCATAGAGATTCGTCATCTCCTCCACATTCAGCCGCTCACCCAACTCCTCCACAATCGTCAGCGCCGCCACCCCCGCGCCCTCACTATCACCCGCCTGCGCCCCAACCTCCATCGCCCTATCCAACGTCAACCGCGACTCCTCATAACGCCCCAATCTTGCGAACGCCACCCCATGCGTCGTCAAAGCCTCCGCCAGCAGCGACTGCTCATCGCCTTTGTCCAGTATCCGAACAGCAGCACGAGAAATCTTTTCAGCTTCTGAATTTCTCTTCTGAGAGAGAAGCACGCGCGCACGCGTGTCGTCCACTTGAGCTGTGTGAACACTATCTTTAAGACTGGCGAAAAGAAGATGCGCGCGGTCGAGGTGCTCGTGAGCTTCTGTGAGCTTCCCTGTGGCGAAGAATAAGTATCCTAAATTATTTTCAACTGCGGCTCGATAAGGTGTGTGTCCAGCTTGCTCAAAGTGATAACTTGCGGCTGCGTACTCAACCAAGGCGCGGTCTATGTAATCTTCGCGCTGTTCTATCGCGCCAAGCTTCTTTAGTACAAGCGCGAGTTGACCATGCAGCCTACCTTTAGCCATGTAGTTTTGGTTTTCACCAAACAAAGGCACGGCTTCGGTTAAGATATGAAGCGCGTCATTGAACCTGTTTGCAGATATTTCGACTATTGCACTGTTTAGCAAAGCACGACCTTTTTGCTCATTATCTTTGTCTGCAAGTCGGTTTAGCACTTCTTGCAACGTCACCCGCGCTTCATCGAAAGCACCTTCGCGCCAGTAACAAATCGCCAAGTCAATGTAAGCCTCGGCTACTTTCTCAGTCTCCTGCAATTGCTCGAAGATCGCCACGCTCTCGCTAATTAAGTTTTTGGCTTTTTCCTGTGCGCCTTCAATTTGGTTGGCACTACCAATCCATCCTGTCAAAGATCCAGCCCGCAATAAAACTTTAGCAACTGTATATTGGTCGAGGCCGTTAAGCCGCGGATGATCCCCTATACGCTGCCACAACTCACCCATCGCAGCACGGGCAGCTTCGTAATTCCCTGCATCTTCCAGCTCCTTTGCTAGTTGGCAGCGCAGTCGCGCTCGCCCTGCAAAATCAAGGGCAGGATTATTTATTTGCTGGAGAAGCTTAGAAGACAAATTCATGTGAGGCTTAAACCTTTCTTTATCTTGCAAGATGCATTGCTAATGATGTCTCGGCTCAATACGGTGTTATCATGCACCGGCTCGTAGCCTGGTTAGTCCTGACGCTTGATCACTTTTTACTTCCAAATCACAGGAGAAACAATGAAGACTTTTCGACAATTCTTAGCTGCCGCTGTTCTGACACTGGTGCTTTCCTTCTCTAGTCTTGCAGGGGACATCCAGTTTCCGGGCGTAAGTAGTTCACCGCCTCAGCCGCAATCCTCGATAACAGGTGACATCAGCATTCCAGGCGCAACTGCTACAGGTGAAATGTCAGCCCCAGGCGTTATTGCACTCGATCCGGCGTTGGAGGCTGCGTTGAGCTTCCTTCAGAGCGTGCTGGCGCTCTTTTAGACAGATTCCAAGACAAAAATGTTCCAAGCTGCTGTGAGCACCCCTCGCGCGGCTGGGTGGTAGTGTGCGTGCGCGAAAGTATCGCCGGGGAGATTAGGCGGACACCGGCGAGGGAGAGAGGCTTCACGAGTCACGCAGCTTACCGTTCTGTGAGGTGAAAATCAATCAAAATTTGAAGTTACCTCTCTCTGTAAATTTTTTGTACGAGGTGTTGGTAAAGGTGTAAGTGTTGAAATACGCGGGTTAAGCTCTGCCTGGCTGCTCAATCTTCTCTGAATTCGTTCAACAACTCAAGAATTCCTCAAGGGTGCTTTTTTAGAATCCTTAACAGTTCAGGGGGGCGAACGGGCGAAAAACCCCGGCCTGGCGGCGGGGAGGATGGAGGCGGCGATGGGGCACAGGGAGATTAAAGAGTGTGGCGTGTATGCGCTCCCTGACGGGCGGGAACTCGTCGCCGAACGGGGCGGGAAATACGGGTTCTTTAAGCTCTACGACCCGCTGGCCTGGGAATACAAGGGAACTCCGCTTTACGAGACGGACGAGCGGGGCTTCCTGACCTCCCTGGGCAGGCCAACGCCCTGGCGCGTGGAAGACTTGAAGGAAGTGGGGCGGACGCACCCTCGCAAACACTGACCGGCCAGGGCGGCCTCAACGAGACTGCCTCGCGCGCCGGTCCTTTGCAACGACCTGATTGACGGCCAGGGCGATGTCCACAGCAACCGGCAACACGAACGAATCCTCATCGGCTTGTCTGATAATTGACGGTCTCCGGGAGACTCGAAAGACCATGCAGATCATCCTCGACAAAATCAAGACCCCGACAATTGAGCCGCGTCTGTCGCGCGCCCGCCTGCTGAACATGCTTCACGGCAGCGTCAGCAACTGCACCTCGACCATCGTCAACGGGCGCGCAGGCACCGGCAAGACGCTGCTCGCGGCAGACTTCGCGCGCCGCTCGGGCCGCCGCGTCAGTTGGTACAAGGTTGACGCAGCGGACGGCGAACTCTCCGTCTTCTTCAAATACCTGGTCGAGAGCGTGCGCCAGTGGCGACCCGGTTTTGGCCGCCACGCCTTGATGACGATGGTCGAGGTGGCGACCATCGAAGACATTTCCATGCTGGCAGAGGCTTTCGTCTACGAGTTACTTGAGCAGAAGGGCGAGCCGCTTTTAATCGTCGTTGACGATCTGCATCTCGTTTACGACGCGGAGTGGGTCGTGCCGTTCTTCCGCCGCCTGCTCCCGCTCCTGCCCGCAGAGGCGCACGTGCTCATCACGGGCCGCAGTCTCCCGCCCGCGCCTTTGTGGCGCATGCGCTCCAAGCAGACGTTGTGCGTCATCGAAGAACCCACGCTCTCTTTCACCGAACTGGAAACGAAACGCCTGTTCGCGAGTTACGGTCTGAACGAAGCTCAGGCGGCGGCCGCCCTGAAGCAGACGCGCGGGCGCGCCGCGACGCTCGACGCGATGGCGCGCGTACTCGCAGAGACGGGCAGCGCCATCGCCACGGAACAACTGGTCGCCATCGGTCAGAAGCTCAGAAGAAAACGGAACGCGCGCCAGAGACACGGTTACATGCTCTGACAAGAGAAAGCCCATACGCGTTGCATGACCCCGATGCAAACGGACAACTCAAGGCCCTCGTCACCGGCGCTCCCCGGAGCGGCGGAAAGCCCGCACACCGCGCATGACCAAGTTCGTGGCTCGCAGGGGTTTCGCTGTGATAAGCTGGCGTCTCCCGCGAGGCACAGGTTGATGGAACAGAGGCCGCTTCCCAACGCGTCACAAAACGCAGTCGGAGGAGGAGCGCAGCCGCCCACCCAGGGGCTGCCGGCGCAGACTCCTTTCTTTCTGCGCACGAAGCTGCTGCCGCCGAGGCCCGCCCCGGCGCTGCTCTCGCGCCCGCGCCTGACCGAACGCCTGCTCGCGAATCTGGCCCACCCTGTCACGCTCGTCACGGCCAACGCCGGTTCCGGCAAGACCACTCTCGTCGCAGACTTCGTCCGCACGCACGCGCGCCAGTTCGTCTGGTATCAACTCGACCACACGGACGCAGACCCCTTCGTCTTCCTGGGCTACCTGACGCACGGCATCAAGCAATCCGTTCCCAACTTCGGCGAGGTGATGTTCTCCTACTTGCAGCAGTCCGCGGACGAGCTTGCACGCCAGCCCGAGCGCGCCGTTGACGTGCTCCTGAACGAAGTCCTCGAAAGGGTCGAGCAACAACTCATCCTCGTGCTTGACGATTATCATCACCTCGGCGCGGAGACTTCGGTGCATGCGGTCGTGGACCGCCTGCTCGCCTACTTGCCTGACGTGTTACACGTCATCATCATCTCGCGTGATCTTCCAAGGCTCTCGCTCGCGCGCCTGCGCTCGCAGGCTTCGCTCACCGTCATTGACCGTAACGAACTGCTCTTCACGGACGAGGAGACGCAGGAGCTTTTCCGCAAGGTCTTCGACCTGGAACTAACGCCCGAGCAGTTGTCAGAGTATCGCGAGCGCACGCATGGCTGGATCACGGCGCTGCAACTGGTCCGCCAGGTGGCACAGCGCCGCGCCTTCGCCGAAGGCCGCCGCGAAGGCGAAGCGCCCGACCTCGTCGAAATCCTACGCCAGTCCGAGCGCGATATCTTCGACTACTTCGCCGAAGAAGTCTTCGCCGACGAGCCCGAAGACGTGCAGAGCATGCTGCTTCGCATCTCGCTTCTGGACCGCGTCGAGACGGGCATCTGCACGAAGGTTTACCCGGAGGCTAACTGCCGCGCGCTCTTGCCTGCGCTCGTGCGCCGCAACGTCTTCATCACCGTCGCTTCCGACGAGCGCGGCGAAGAGTATCGCCTGCACCCGCTCTTCAGAGACTTCCTGCGCCGCCGCCTGAGAAGCGAGTTGGGACGCACGGGCCTCGCCGCCGAGCACAAACTTTACGCGGACTACTTTCTGGGGCTCGGTGCCTGGGAGCAGGCCATGCGTCACCTGCTCGAAGCCGAAGACTTTGAGCGCGCGGCTCAAGTTGTTGCCGCGCATGGCGGCGAGTGGATCGCGTCGGGCGCTCTCTCCTCGCTCGTCTCCGCGGCCGAGGCCGTCCCGCAAGCGATTCTCGAAGCGCACCCGCGCGCACTCGCGCACCGCGCCGAAGTCGCGCGCCTGCGCGGCGAGTACGACGCGGCCCAGGCCCACTTCCGCCGCGCCGCCGCCTTGCTCCACGAGCGCGGCGACACGGAGGGCGAGGCCGAAGCGCTGCACTCGCTCGCGACCATCTCGCGCCGCCGGGGCGACTGCGCGCAAGCCTTCACCTATCTGGACCGCGCCATAGAGTTGACGGACGAGCGCTCGGCCGTACGCATCAAGTGCGGCAACACGCGCGGCCTCTGTCTGACGGTGACGGGAGAGTGGACGGCCGCCGAGCGCGAGTTTCGTGAAGCCTTGCAACTCGCGGAGGAGCGCAGCGACGAGCACTACGCGCGGCTCATCGCTCACAACCTGGGCCTGCCCGCGATGATTCGCGGCGACTTCGGCGAGGCGCTCCGTTGGCTGAGACGCATGCTGCGCGACGGGCGCAACCTGCCGCCGATGCCGCAGGAGGCGACCGCGCACCTCAACATGGCCCGCTGCTACC
>DATFCB010000572.1:0-9125 GCA_035253525.1 Pyrinomonadaceae bacterium
GGTAGCAGCGCTCCGTGTAGCAGAAGGAGATCATCTCGCGGAGCTTGCGCTGTTCGAGCGCGGCGCGGCGCGCGACCTCGTGCGGGCGTATGCGGAGGCTCGTGGCGGGGCGCTCGTCCAACATCAGGACGCCGCGCGTGCGCCGCGCCGGGTTGTAGGCGACGACGCCCGAAGCGCTGAGCTGCGAGAGCGCGCGGCGCACGGCCGT
The DNA here is from genome assembly GCA_035253525.1 of Pyrinomonadaceae bacterium. Lineage (GTDB taxonomy): Bacteria > Acidobacteriota > Blastocatellia > Pyrinomonadales > Pyrinomonadaceae > QHXM01. Next base: position 209 of record DATFCB010000572.1, read on the forward strand.
TAGCTCTAAACCGAGACTCTCGGAGAACTCCGTCACGTCGAGTTCAATGTCTGTGCGCTCGTTCAGGTCGTAGCCGCCGAGCAGGCCGAAGAGCACCTGGCGCGCCTGCGTCTCGCGTGCGCCGACGGCCGCGCGCGCGTCCTGCGGCTTCATCTGCAAGCGCAGCGCGGCGCGGTTCTCGCCGCTCGCCCCGCGCTCTATGTGGCCGGCCTTCTCAAGAATGACGAGCGCGGACTGGACGGCCATCTCGTTGCGAAGACTTGCGCGCGTAGCAATCTCGCTGACGGAAAGCTCAATCCGTTTCTGATTCGTGGCGACGAGCGCCTGGTAAACCTTCGCGACCGTCTCGGGCGGCGGGTAAGAGCCTTCGATGAAGTAGTCCTGCGTGCGCTTGTCGGCGTAGTTGAAGAGGAGCACGCAGTCGGAAGGGAAGCCGTCTCGGCCGGCGCGGCCTATCTCCTGGTAGTAAGCCTCAATCGAGCCGGGCATTTGATAATGGGCCACGAAGCGTATGTCCGATTTATCAATGCCCATGCCGAAGGCGTTGGTGGCGACGATCATCTGCGAGCGCCCTGTCATGAAATCTTCCTGGGCGCGTGTGCGCGCGGCCTCGTCCATGCCGGCGTGATAGCCTGTGACGTTCAGGCCCGCGCCGAGCAGCCGATTCGTCACCTGCTCGACGGCCTTGCGCGTCGAGGTGTAGATGATGCCCGAGCCAGCCGCGTGCGTGGAGGCGAGCGCGCGTATGTGATTGATCTTCTCGCGCTCCTTCTGCGTGTGGACGACCACGATGGAGAGGTTGGGCCGGTCGAAGCCGCTGACGAAAGCGCGCGGCTCGCGTAAATTCAGTTGCTCGATGATGTCCGCTCGAACGTAGGGCGTGGCCGTGGCGGTCAGCGCCGCGACCTGCGGACGCCCGATCTCTTCGATTGACTGACGCAAGCGTATGTAGTCGGGCCGGAAATCGTGGCCCCATTGCGAGATGCAGTGCGCCTCGTCAACGGCGAAGAGCGAGATATCTATCGAGCGCAAGGTCTCCACGAAATGTGCGCTGCGGAAGCGCTCGGGGGCGACGTAGACGAGCTTATAGAGTCCACGGCGCACGCCCTGTATGCGCGCCTTCTGTTCCTCGAAGGTAAGCGAGCTGTTGATGAAAGTCGCGGGGAGGTTGCGTGCGGCGAGCGCGTCCACCTGGTCTTTCATCAGCGCGATGAGCGGCGAGACGACGATGGTCGCGCCCGGCTTCATCAGCGCGGGCAGCTGATAGCAGAGCGATTTCCCGCCGCCGGTCGGCATCACGACGACCGTGTCCCGGCCTTCCAGAATTGCGCTGATGACTTCGCGCTGCCCCTCGCGGAACTCCTCGAAGCCGAAATGTTCCCGCAGTGCCGCGAGCGCGTTTTCGATGTTCGTCATAACGACAGAGAAGAATAGTGACAAGAAGGATTTTAACTTGTCACTTGCCGCTTGTCACCCGCCACTGCTTTTCTGTAACTTGGCTGATGAAATGGAAAAACATGAGTGGACGGCGCGCACCAAACACGACCTGATGATAGAGGTCTGGGAGCATTTGGACTGCGAGTCGGTGGGCGCAACTGAGCTGGAAACCATCGCGAGCGTGGTGCGCGAGCGCTTCGGCGAGGGCGCGGTAGAGGCCCCCGTGGTCGTAGCGCGTCTGCTGGCGGACGAGGGCGCGGAGCTGCGCCACGCGGAGGTGCTGGAACTGGACACGCGTCACCGCTCGGCGGACCCTTACGAGGCCATGTTCCGCAACGTCCTGAAATTCTCCACCTTCGAGCAAGCTGCGGCCTCGCTCAAGAATTTGGAGAATTTGCGGCGGCAGTTTGCGCGGACCAAAGACCAGGAGGGCTTGCGGCGCGTGCGCGAGACGGCCTTGAAAGGGAAGCAGCGGGCGCAGATGATCGCGCGCAACCGCAACGTGGACGAGATGAAGCGCGCCGAGAAGGCGGAGATCGCCGAATGGTTCACCGTCTGGTTGCAGTCTCCAAAATTGTTCCAGGATTGGCTCGAACTCAGACAACACTCGGCGGACTTCCGCGAGCGCTTCAGCGAGAAGAAGCCTTAAAAATAAAACTCAAGCACCGCATTCACTCAACCCCTTTGCGTCTTTGCGCCTTTGCGTGAAAAACCTAAATCACTCACGCCAAGGCGCAAAGACGCAAAGGGTTGAGCGTAGGTTTTGCGACGCGTTCTTAACCCTATTTCAGGGTGCGGGCGTCGGGACGGCCCCCGCGTCGTTCGGCAGACCGCCGCCCACGTACCCTATCCCGACGCGCACGCGGTTGCTCGCCACCCCGCGCAGCCGCAGCCTTACGAGCACGTCGCCGACATTGCCCAGACCATCGCTCAGCCTGACGACGACGCAACTCATCCACTCGAAGCCCGGAACCTTGCCGACGTACTCGACCCTGAACTGGTAGACACGGTGCGCCGCGTCTTCCGCCTCGACCGTCACGATTGATGCAGTCTCGCCGGGCAGCAGGTTGACGTTCAGCGCAAAGAGCATAATGCGCGTGCGCCGGTCCGCGCCGAGGTAATGTGGAGAGGTGAGCGCGAAAGGCTCACGCAGCCACGCTATTGAATCGAGGGCGATGGCGCGCAGCGAAGTCGCCTCGGTCAAAAGCACGGGGGCGGGAGGCGGCTCAACCCTCACGCCGACAGGGCCGGACGTGGTTGTCAATCCAAGATCGTCCGTTGCCCTGGCCGTGAGCGTGTAGTCGCCCGCGGCGACGTTGTTCCAGACAAAACTATAAGGGCTCGTCGTGTCTTCGCCCAGTTTTGTGCCACCGCTAAAGAATTCCACCTTGCCGACGCGTCCGTCCGCGTCAGACGCATTGGCCGTGATGGTGACGGAGGCGGGGGCCGTGAAGGAAGCATTATTCGCGGGAGCGCTGATGCTGATGGTGGGTGGTTGATTGACGCGCGGCGCTCCCGGCGGGCCTATGTTCCTGCGCACGAAGTAGAGCCACTGGTCGCGCGCCGTTGCGTTATTGCGAATCGAGGCGGGCGCTTCGAACATGTCGAGCAACTGCTGGTCTGTCTCGTTTCCGCGGAGCGCCCAGGCGTCCGCGAGGCCCAGGTAGTTGTGAACGCCCCAGCCGAACTTGAACGAGAAAGAGTGAGCGCCGGCAGTGCCGCCTCGCGCCCAGAGGAGTTGCCCCTCATAGTATCGCGGGTAGTAGTCCGTGACGACGGGGTCCGTCGCCCTTCGCTTACGCAGGCGGCAGAGGCCGTGCTCGCCGCCGCCCGCTATGAGCAGCGCGCCGCGCGGGTCAACCGCCACCAGCCAGGGATAGTGCGGAGGGTCAGCGTTGCTTCTCAAGCCCCAGCCATCCGGGTGCGGCTCCCAATCGTCGCCGAAGATGAAACGCGAGAGTCCGCCTTCGGGCGGCAACCAGGCGTAGACCTCGTTAAAGCGGTCGCCCGCCTCGCCGTCAACCTCGCCGCCGACGAACTTGCACCAGTAAATGCCGTCGAGCGGCCCCGCATTCCCCCAGCGGTCAACGTCGAGCCATGCCCAGCCGCGGTCCCACTGCGCGAATTTCTGTCCGACCTCGCCGAGCTTCTTCGTCTCGCCCGTCGCCGGGTTGATGCGGCGAATCGCCCCGTAGCCGAGTTCGAGAAGAATGATGTTGCCACGGCTGTCAACGCGTATGCACTGCGGCACGTAGATGTCCGGGCGCGACCCGCCGCCGGCCTCCGCGGCCGTCACTTCAAAACGGCTGGCCGCGCGGTTGTCGCTCTGGTCGAAGACATCCGCGACGCCGCGCGACTGTAAACGACCGGCCATGCCCGGCGACCCGAAGAGCGTGGTCACTCGTCCGTCGCGCGTAATTTTTCTGACGGCGTCGTTGTCCTGGTCTGCGACGTAGAGCGCGTCGCTGACAGGGTCCCAGACGCAGGAGGCCGGGCCGTTGAAGCGCGCGTTGTGGCCCGCTCCGTCCTGAAAACCCGCCGCGTGAGTGAGCGAGCCCGCGAAGACGCTGACTCTCACGTTGTTGGTCCGGGCGTCTGTTATCTCTACTTTCCAGATGCAGTGATCTTCGTAGCCGGCGACGTAAAGGACGTTCTCATTGCGTGGGTCTACGGCCACGTCGAGCGGCGTGCGAAAGCCGCCCGCCTCGCCCGCGCGCTTGCCTTCGACCCAGGCCCCGCGCAACTCCATGTTGCGCCGCACCACGTCGAGCGGTTTGAGATACCACGCGGGGTCTTTGTCCGGCCTGACACGCCACCCTGCGACTGTGACGACCTCGCCGTCAGGCATCAACCAGCCGACGCGCCCTCCGACCTCTGCGAAGGCAAAGCGCCCAAGAGAATCAACCTGCCCGGTGACGTAGGGACTCATCCAGCCGACGCCGCGCGGCCCGTCCTTGAGGGGAAGCCGCTCCTGTAGATTGGCGACGCGCAGGCCGCGATGGTCTTCGCCGTGTTTGGGCGGGAGGCCGCGCGCGAAAGGGACTCCGGGATGCGGCGGGTCTTCCCACCACATTTGCGCGGAAGTGAAAAGCTCCGTGTGCGGGGCCATCAATTCCAGATAGAGGTTTTCCAGGTCAGGAGCATTGTGCCAGGCGTTGACGGCGGGGCTCATGGGATGGCCGGTCATGCGCCGCGCGGCAGGGTCAACGTAAACCACGCCCGGTCCCTCCGGCGCTGGCCCCGCACCCTGGTCGTCGCCCGCGATGACGGGCACGAGCGGGCTCAATGGCCTGCCACGCGTGAGGTGCAGGAAGACCGGGTGCGGCTTGAAGTCGTTTCGCGCGTTGCCGCGCACTTCGAGGCTGATGTCGTGAAAGCCGTCTGCTAAGGAGTCGAGCGCGGGGTTATCAATGTCCAGCAGGTAAGTGAAAGGCGGTTGGAGCCAGCCGGAGACGGGAACGCCGTGAACGGTATAACGAACTTCGATGCCGCTTTGAGCCGGATCAAGAATCTCGTAGTTGCTCGCGCCGATTATCTCCACGCGGAGGCGGACGCTTAACGATTCGGCGGCCGTGTGATGGCCGTGATGCAGGTGCATCCAGCGCGGGTCTTCCATCTCAAGACCCTCGGCTTTGAGAATCCTGATAGTCCAGCGCGCCCACGGGTCGGGCCAGTCGTTTGCCGCTTGAGAGGTTGCACGCCGCTGTGCGACACCCAAAAGCGCTAAGCACGCGACAACGCAGAGCAGGAAGGCGAGCCGCTGCCTGTGTTGTTTAATTCTCTGACCGGGACGCGTGCGGTTGTGCGAGCGGCGGGGTCGCGTCTCGTTCTTGTTGCTCGGGGGATTCATTTGACGACAATTCTCCTTGAAGCCGATTTCGGGACACTCCCGCACGGGCGTCAGCGAGAAAGGCGAGCGTTCTTCTTCAGTGCTTCGGGTCAAGAGAGCAAGCGAGAGGGGATTGAGGAACCCTGTTGATTGACTCGGAATCGCTATTGGATCGCTGCCAGCAACGATTGATTAAATCTTAGGTGAATTGCCGAAACGGCGTCAAGAATTAACTTCAGACACGGATTGGCGGAATGGTAATTGCTAATTTCCCAGATAAAGCAAAACGGCCTCTCCTGCTAAACCTGCCGTTTTATTAGGGAAATCCGCAAACATTACGGAGGAGGTTGAGTATGGAAATCGGTACACTCAGGAAGTTTTTGTGTACTCTCTCCATCGGCGTCGGGCTGTTGCTCGGGCTGAGCATACAGGCACAGGGGCAGCGGCGTTGGCGGCGCGATGACAACTGGCGCGCGAGAAATTACGGCCAGATAGTGAGCGCCCGCAGGCACAGGCGGAATCGTCTGCGGCAGAGTTGGAGGCGTCAGCAATTGTACACCGCGCGCCTGAACAGGCAGCGCGAGTACTACAGGCTCATCCGTGAGCGACGTTTCCGCCAGCGGCAACTGACCGCGGCCCGGATTCGCCAGGTGCGCGAGCAGCGCTTTCATCAGCGGCAACTGCGCGCGGCCAACCTTCGCTACCAGCGCGAGACGCGTTTCCACAGGCGGCAGGCGCGAGCGGCCCACATCCTTCAGCGGCGCGACAGGCGGGCCGAGTACAGACAGCGCTGGAGAAATAATAGGAGGGGGCGGCGGTATTAGTCCCCGCGCCTTCAAGGCTTGAACTTCTCTCCCTACCGATTGCGGATTTCGGATTCGGAATGAGGATTAGAAAAGCATCGCCTGTCTTTTCAAGCCGCAAGCCGCAAGCCGAAATCCGCAATTACTTTCTGAGGCTCCGCACGAAGGCGACCAGCGCTGCGATCTGTGCGTCTGTGAATTTCTTGCCGAACGCGGGCATGCGGTTGCGCCCGTTCGCAATCGAGTTGAAGATGCGCTCGTCCGTGACGCTCTCATGCCACTTCGCGTCCGTCAGGTTACGCACGCCGGCAAGCTTGGCCTTAAAGCCCTTAGCGCGCCCCTCCTTGCCGTGGCATTTGGCACAGTTATCTTTGAAGAGCGCAGGCGCGTCGCTCACGTCCTGAGACGAGTTAGCGTTCTGCCCCGCCGACCTCACGGCTTGCGACCCACCGACCCACACGAAGACGAAGAAACCCACGACGACAACCATCGCTGACTGCGTTATTCTTCTCATTGCAACACCTCAAAAAAGTGATGAGTGATAAGTGATAAGTGATAAGTTAAAAACCTCTTTCTTTAACTCATCACTTATCACTTATCACTCATCACTGCCTTTTCAGCTTCCTTCATTGAGCCATTCCTGCCAGGCTTTGAAGTTGAAGGGTCTTTGGAGGAAGCTCTCGACCAGTTTGCTGGCGGGGCGGCTCCCGCCGGGGGAGAGGATTGCTTCGCGGTAACGCTTTGCCACGGCGGGCGCGAGCAGGTTCGAGCGGTCGAACTGGCTGAACAGGTCTTTGGCGATGACGAGCGACCACATGTAGGTGTAGTAGACGGCGGAATAACCGTCCAAGTGTCCGAAGGAGGTCTGGAAGTGCGTGCCGTCAACGAACGGGAACGGCTGATACTGCTCCGTCAACCCCTTGATCATCGCGTCCGTGTTGACCTCAGAAGGCGCGCGGTCGTAGATGGAGAGCGAGAGCTTCGCGTAGACCATCTGGCGGCGCACGTTCATCGCCTTGCCAAACTCGTTGGCGCGCTTCATCTGCTTGACCAGCGCCGCCGGAATCGGTTCGTTCGTCTGGTAGTGTCTGGCGAAGGTCTGTAGCACGGGCGCGTCCCACGTCCACTCTTCGAGCATCTGCGAGGGCGCTTCGATGAAGTCCTGCTCGGTGTTGGTGCCGCCCAAGCCCACCCACTGCTGACGGCCCGCGAAGAGTTCGTGTATCAGGTGGCCGAACTCGTGGAAGAAAGTCTCCACGTCGTCGTGCTCCATCAGGCCGGGGTCGTTTGCGTCGCCGCCGGGGAAATTGCAGACGAGCACGGCCTCTGGAATCTGCCGGCCACGGACTCCCGTCCGCACGGAAAACTCGGCCGCGTGGTTGAACTTGTTCTCGCGCGGGTGCATGTCCAGGTAGAAGCGGCCGACGAGCTTCCCGTCCTCAAGCATCTCGTAAGCCTCGACCGACGGATGATACACGGGCACGTCTTTAAGCTGCCGGAAGGTGACGCCGAAGAGCTTGCTCGTGATGTCGAGCACGCCCTGCTTGACCTTCGCGTACTGGAAGTAAGGGCGCACGCTTTGCGAGTCGAAATCGTAGTCCGCCTTGCGGACCAATTCCGAGTAGTAAGATGACTCCCAGGCGTTGACGCCTTTCGCGTCGGGCACGTCCTTCTGCTTACGCTTGAGGAGCGTCTGGTACTCGCTCGCGGCCTTCGTGCCCGAAGCCTGCACGATGCGGTCAATGAAGTCTGCGGCGTTCTTGCCCGAACCGACCATCTTGTCGGCGGTGATGTAATCGGCCCAATTCTTATAGCCGAGAAGATTCGCCAGCTCGTGCCGCTTGGCGACCAGCTTGTCGAGCACGGCCATATTCTGCGGGAACGCGCGGTTGTTGTACTCGATATACATGCGCTTGCGAAGATTCTCATTCTTCGCGTAGGAAAAGACGGGAAGCGAGTCAGGGTAGTCAATTGTCAGGGTGATCTTGCCGTCCGGGCCGGGCTTGTGCCGCGCGATGTAGTCGGCGGGCAGCCCTTCGAGTTCCGACACGTCGTTGACGATGACGGTACGCTTGTCGTCGCGTATGTTGCGCGCGAACTCCTGGCCTATAAGCACCAATTCGTCGCGCAGCGCTTTGATGCGCTTGCGCACGCCCTCGTCCTTGTCCACGCCCGCGAGCCGGAAGTCGCGCAACGTCCTCTCGACGTAGTAGCGCGTCGCCTCGTCCGCTCCTTTCAAGTCGAGCGAAGAGAGCGCATCGTAGACGGCGCGATTGAGCGAGAGGTCTGTGCCGAATGCCTGCGCCTTCTGCGAAGCCTTCTCGGCCGCGTCGCGCACGGCCGCGTCCGGGTGGACTTCCTGTATCAGACCGGCCTGCGAGCCCGCCACGTTCAGGTGTATCAGAGCCTCGTCGTAGAGCTTGAGCGTGTTCTCGACGGTGCGCTTGCCCTTGACGGCGAGCATGCGGTCAACGGCCTCCTTAGCCTTCGCCAGCCGCTCGTCCTGAATCTTCGTGAACGTGGCCGCATCCGGCTTGCCCGTCCAGAAGGGGGCGTCGTCACCACCTTTGCGCGCGGCGTTGCCCGCGATGGGAGAGAGAATTGTCATAGCCAGAGTTAGAAACAGCAGTGAGATTCTACGCATTAATTTTAATTGTCCTTATTAGAAGAGATGGCCGGCCGAGAGAGACTTACGCTTCAACCTGCACGATTGTTCGATGATTTCAACCGGCTGTCGGTTGGACGCTGGCGGCCGCCGCCCGGTAAGTCATTACCATGCTCCGGCACTACGGAACTCGACTGTGGGTCGTGCCCTGATTTAAGTATTCCTCTGTGACCTCTGTGTCCT
>DATFCB010000573.1:0-3146 GCA_035253525.1 Pyrinomonadaceae bacterium
AGGCGGCGGAGGAGTGGCGGCAGGCGACCACGCCCGAAGAGTCCGAGGCGACCTTCAAGAAGCTGAAGGACCGGCTCGGCAACGTCAGGACGCGCTCCTTTCACACGGCCACGGAGCAAGACGGCACCGGCGGCCACTCGTTCGTCATCACCTACGCGACCACGTTCGAACGCGCCGAAGGGATGGAAACCTTCACGCTCATCGAACGCGACGGCCGCTGGCAACTCGCAAGATACTTTGTTAATTCTGATGCGCTGAAATAAAGTGATAAGTGATAAGTGATGAGTGATAAGAGGGAAGCTCTTACTCATCACTTATCACTTATCACTTATCACTTCTTTATGATTACTCGTTACACTCTGCCCGAGATGGGCGCGCTCTGGTCGGAGCGGAATAAGTTTCAGAAGTGGCTCGACGTGGAGATAGCCGTCTGCGAGGTGCACGCGGAGATGGGCGTGATCCCGCGTGAGGCGTTGGAAGAGATTAAGGCGCGGGCGGCTTTCACGGTCGAGCGTATTAATGAAATCGAGAAGACGACCGACCACGACGTGATCGCGTTCACGACGAATCTGGCCGAGTCAATCGGCGAGGCCGCGCGCTTCGTACACTACGGCCTCACGTCGTCGGACGTGGTGGACACGGCAAACGCCTTGCTGCTGAAGGATTCGTGCGACATCCTGCTCGCTAAAATAGAAGCGCTGCTCGAAGTCTTGAAGCGCCGCGCCTTCGAGTTCAAGCACACGCCGCAGATAGGGCGCACGCACGGCATACACGCCGAGCCGACCTCGTTCGGCATGACTTTTCTCCTCTGGTACGACGAGACGCGGCGCAACCGCGCGCGGCTCCAAGCGGCGAGGGAGAGAATCGCGGTCGGAAAAATCAGCGGCGCGGTCGGCGCGTTCGCGCACCTCGACCCTGTGGTCGAGGAGAAAGTGTGCCAGCGTTTGGGCCTCAAGCCCGCGCCCGTCTCCACGCAGATCATCCAGCGCGACCGCTACGCCGAATACCTCTGCACGCTCGCCATCATCGCTTCGTCCTTGGACAAGTTCGCGCTCCAGGTCCGCCACTGGCAGCGCACCGAAGTCCGCGAAGCGCAGGAGCGCTTCAAGCGCGGGCAGAAGGGGTCGTCCGCCATGCCGCACAAGCGCAACCCGATTTTGTCTGAGCGCATCTGCGGCATGGCGCGCACAGTCCGCGCCAACAGCATCGTCGGGCTTGAGAACGTCGCCCTCTGGCACGAGCGCGACATCTCTCACTCCTCGGCCGAGCGCATAGTCTTGCCGGACTCTTCGGCCGCGCTCGACTACATGCTCGCCAAGACGGCGTCGCTTCTGGACGGCCTCGTCGTGTACCCGGAGCGCATGATGGAGAATCTGAACGCGACGCGCGGGCTGGTCTTCAGCGGCCAACTTCTGCTCGCCTTGACGCAGAGCGGCATCTCGCGCGAGACGGCCTACGAGTGGGTGCAGCGCAACGCCATGAAAGTTTGGGACGAGGGCGGCGAGTTTCAAGCACTCATCGCGGCGGACCCGGACGTGAAGAAGCATCTTTCCGACGAGCAGATCAAAAGCGCCTTCTCGCTCGACACGTATCTGCGGAACGTTGATGTAGTATTCGAGCGAGTGTTCGGGCAGGAATAAACCGAAACAATTACCCCGGAGCAATCATTGTGAAAGCCAAAGTATACGTCACACTCAAGCCGAGCGTGCTCGACCCGCAGGGCAAGGCCATACAGCACTCGGTCGAACTCCTCGGCTTCGACGGCATCGCAGACGTGCGTCAGGGCAAATACTTCGAGATCGCGCTCGACAAGACGCTCGACCGCGAGCGCGCGCAAGAGGCCGCAACGCGGATGGCGCGCGAAGTTTTGTCGAACCCCATCATCGAAGATTACCGCGTGGAAATCGAGGCGTGAAGTAGAGGTCGAGACGCTCAATCTTTGGCCGCGCCGCCCGCGCTGTGATTGTCAAAGCGGTGGCGCAGAGCGTGCGCGAGACGCTAAAATCTCGCTCGCCCGGAAGCCACCCGCGAGAAGCTGCTTTTAACCTCAGTCGCCGGAAAAGAAGGTCAGTAACTTGAGACACCTCTCACGACATGCCTCGCTCCTGATTATTTTTCTTTGCGGCGTGAATTATGGCTGCGCCCAGTCAAACCGCCAGCCTCCTACTGCTCCTCCTCCTCTTCCTGCCCCAGTCGAATCCAACGAGAGCGCGTGGAAAGAACTTTCATCGGCCGAAGGCGGGTTCACGGTCTTGATGCCCGGCACCCCGTCCTTAGTGGCTGGCGATATGGACACGGGTTCGGGAAACGTCTTTAGCACACGCTACACACTTGAGACCCCCACGGCCGGTTATATCGTAGGTTACACGGACCTCCCCGTCGCCGCCGACGACCCGGCGAAAATCAAGCAGGCGATGGACATCAGCCGCGAGAACCTTTTGAAGGACGGGACCAAGCTGCTCAGCGAGAAAGATATTGTCCTGGACGGGTATCCTGGGCGCGAGTTGATACTCCACGGCGAAGGCGTGGTTTACAGGATGAGGTCTTATTACGTCAAAACCCGCCACTATCAAGTAATGCTCATCACGCCGGTGAACGTGACGTTTAAGACCGGACAGCCGAGCGCCGACTCGAAGGACAGAACGGACCTTTACGAGACAATCTCGCGCAAATACATGGACTCTTTCAAGCTGAAGGCCGGTTTACATTGACGGAAGGAAGCAATTCGATGTCGGACATTATTCATCGCCCGCGACGGCTGCGCAGGAGCGAGCACTTGCGCTCGCTGGTGCGCGAGACGCGGCTCGCGCCGGAAGATTTCATCCTCCCGCTCTTCGCCTGCCCCGGCGAAAACGTGCGCCGCGAAGTCTCTTCGATGCCGGGCGTCTTCAATCTCTCTGTGGACGAGGTCGCGCGCAAGGCGACTGCGGCTTACGAGTCGGGCGTGCGCGGCGTGATTCTCTTCGGCCTGCCCGAGGCGAAGGACGAGACTGCGTCCGGCGCTTACAGTGAGAAGGGCGTCGTCCAGCAGGCCACGCGCGCCGTCCGCAAGGCCGTGCCCGAGATGGTCGTCATCGCGGACACCTGCCTGTGCGAGTACACCTCGCACGGCCACTGTGGCGTCATACGCAAGGGCGAAGTCCTGA
>DATFCB010000574.1:0-14262 GCA_035253525.1 Pyrinomonadaceae bacterium
AGTGGTCAGTGGTCAGTGGTCGGTGGTCAGTTAAGAATGCTCGCTTTAAACTGACCACCGATCACTGACCACTTCTTTTTCCCTTTTTCCAAATTCTCGGACAAGTCCAAAAACTTGGATATGGGGTGAAGTCTAAACGCCGATTTGTCCGTTATTGGGAATATGTTTGAAATGGGGAAACGGCGCGGGCTTCAAAGAAATGCTTCGCGGGTGTTGAGGCTCCTGGCGAGGTGGAAGGCCGGGGCCGTGATGAGGCCGAGACTGGAACATTGATTGCCTGAATTGAACCGATGTGGAAGTGTGCTTGGGCTCCCGAGGGGGCCGGGCAAGCCTGAAGGGCGCGAGGCCGTTGGTGAAATGAGATGAAGGGCTCTGTGCTGACAACGCGTGCGTGGGTGCTGCTGATCGCGGCGGCATTGCTCACGATTGCCGGCGCGCTCAACTTCCAGCAACGCTGGAAGCACAAATCTCCCCCGACGGACGGCATCCGCTGGGTGCAGACCCCGAAGGGCATCGTCGCCCAATCCATTGACCCGAACTCGAACGCGGGCCGCGCGGGCGTCCTCAGCGTCCAGCCCGGCGACATACTCCGCGGCGTCAGCCTTGACGAAGTCGAGTTTGACGAGATTCGGCTCGTCCAGGATATCCCGATTTATCTGGAAGAGGCCGGAGCAACCGGGCACCTGGTTTACCTGATAGAACGCCCCTCTAACCCTGAAGAGGCGCGCTGTTGCTGGAAGTCAGACATTTACCCGGAAGAAGTTTCGACCTGGAAGACTTACGATCTTTACGTCAACTTCATCGGCATCATTTACCTCTTCGTCGGCCTCTTCGTCCTCTTCAAGCAGGGCGGGCGCGTGCCCTTCGTCACGCACTTCGCGACCCTCTGCCTGACGGCCTTCGTCTTCCACTTCTACAAGTCCACGACCCAGTACGAAGACCTTGATCTGGCGATTGCGTTTCTGGACGACGCGGCCTACATCCTCTTCGCGCCGATTCTGGTTCACTTCTGCACGCGCTACCCCGTGCAGAAGCAACTCGGCAGCGGAAGCCGCTGGCCCGTCCTCCTCATCTACGCCCCGGCCGCCGCTTTAATCATCACGGCGGCGCTGCTCTACAACATCACCCAGTTGACCCCGCCGTCGCGGCTGCCCTTCTCCGACAGGTTCGTTGACGGCTACTACGTCGCGATCTTCGTCCACTTCATGCTGGGGATTCTGACGAGCGCGGCGCTCCTGGTGTGGACGTTTGTCAGGAGCGAGTCGGCGGTCATCCGCCAGCAGCTCAAGTGGGTCGTCTGGGGTTCGGCGCTCGCCATCACCCCGTTCACTCTGCTCTACGCGATTCCTTACGTCTTCGGCGTCCGCACGGAAAACTGGCTGACGGACATCGCCGTGCTCCCGCTCATCCTGATTCCGCTCACCTTCGGCAATTCCGTGGTGCGCTACAGGCTGATGGATGTGGACATCGTCGTGCGCCGCGCGGCCGTCTACGCGCTGACGACCGTCGCCATCGCCATCATGATCGGCGCGGTGGTCTACGTCGCGGGGCTTTACGCGCTCGTGGGCGAAGTCGCCATCAGCGAGTTGACCTTGCGCGTCGCCGGGGCGGTCGCGGCCATGACGGCGATTGTCATGATCGCCGCCCCCATCAAAAAACTGTTGCAGGAGCGCACGGACCGCCTCTTCTACGGCGAGCGCTACGACATGCGCAACGGCCTGATGGACTTCGGGCGCACGCTCTCGGCCACGACCGCGCTCGAACCGCTTCTGAACGCGCTCGTCAGCCGCTTGCAGCAGGTCTTGAACGTCAACCGTGTCGTCATCTTCATCGAAGACGAGACGGAGACCGCAGGCTACCGCGTGGCGCGCGCCGCCGGACTCTCCTCGGCGATGATCGTGCCGCCCGACTTCCGCGAGATGATTCGCACGCGCTCGGCCGAGACGGGCGTCGTCCGCGCGGACGACCTGGACCTGGTGCCCGAGACGACGGGCTTCGTCCGGCGCGCGCTACACTACTACGTCCCGTGCATCGTGCGCGGTCGGATGGTCGCGGTCATCGGCCTGGGCCGCTCGGCAGACGGCGCGCTGCTCTCGTCCGAAGACGTGGAAATCCTGCGCACCGTCTCGGGTTACGTCGCCGTCGCCATCGAGAACAGCCTGCTCTATCAGGAGCAGACGGCACGCGCCGCAGAGCTTGAACTCCTGAAGGAGTTCAACGAGTCCATCGTCGAATCAATCAACGTCGGGCTGCTTGCGGTTGATCTGGACGGGCGCGTGACGCGCTGCAATTCTGCGCTCGAAAAGATGCTGGGCGTGCGCCGCGACGCGGCCATCGGCCGTCTCGTCGAAGACCTCTTCGCGGACGACTTTGGCGAAACGCTGCATCAGGTTTTGGGGAGCGGCCGCTGGAATTTGAAGGAGCTGCGCCACATCTACAAGCTGCACACGGCCACGCGCCTGGGCCGCTCGCTCGTCTTGAACGTCGCGTTCGCGCCCTTGCAGGCAGACTCGCAGGGACGCACCGGCGCGCTCGTCGTCCTCGAAGACGTGACCTCGCGCATGCGCCTCGAAGAGCAGTTGCAGCAGCGCGAGAAGCTGTCGAGCATCGGGTTGCTTGCGGCAGGCGTGGCCCACGAAGTCAATACGCCGCTGACCGGCGTCTCAAGCTACACGCAGATGCTGATGGGCATGCTGCCCGAGACGGACCCGAAGCACGCGCTCTTGCAGAAGGTGCGCCGCCAGGCCGACCGCGCCTCGGACATCGTCAACAACCTTTTGAACTTCTCGCGCACGGGCGGCGCGACAGAGTTCACCGAGCTTTCCATCAACCGCGTGATGGACGACACGCTCCAACTGCTTGAGCCGCAGTTGCGCCGCAGCCAGATAGAGATCGTGCGCGAGTACGACCCGGATTTGCCGCAGACCTACGGCAACGCGGTCAAGCTGCAACAGGTCTTCACCAACCTGATTTTGAACGCGCGCGACGCCATCCTCGAAGGCGGTCGCATCACGCTCTTTACGGCCTCGACCGCCGAGGACACCATCGTCATCGAAATCTCCGACACAGGGATGGGCATCGCGCCCGAGAACGTCGCCAAGATTTACGACCCGTTCTTCACGACCAAGGGCGTCGGTCGCGGCACGGGCCTCGGCCTCGCCGTCTCCTACGGCATCATCCAGGAGCACGCCGGCCACATCGCGGTCGAGAGCACGCCGGGCACAGGCACCACGTTCCGCATCACGCTGCCCTCGGTCAGCGCGCGCACGCACCTACAGGCGGCGGCGAGCGACTGAGCTAAGACACTGGGCCAAGTTCCTCGTTCACGAACTTGATGAAGAGATTGCACCTGATCTTCGGCGTGATCGTCGTCCTCGCCTTCCTGCTGACGGGACAGTACATGGATTTTCAATCGCCGCCGGTCAGGGAGTTGACGGACGAGGGCGCGCGGATGATGTTCCGTTCCCGTCACATCTACCTTCTGCTCGCGGGGCTTATCAATCTAGGCGTCGGCGTCTACTTCACCTCCCACAGAACGGCGTGGCGCAAATCTCTTCAAGTCGTCGGCTCCGCCCTCATCCTCCTCGCCCCGCTCCTCATGGCGGCCGCCTTCTTCTACGAACCGACGCTCAAAGGTCTCAAGAGGCCGTTCACCTTGCCGGCCATCGTCGCGCTCTTCGCCGGAGTCTTTCTTCACCTCTTCAGTGGAATGAGACAAGGCAAAGAACCGCGAAGTGACCCGAAGCCGCATCAAGCCTAAGCTCTTTCGTATGATTTCGCGGCTCGTCCCCTTTTCTTCTTTTCATAGTTTATTCCTCCCGACCAACCTCCGGCCCGTATTTGCCGTCTTAACGCTTCTTGAGTTAGGTTATTGATTATGGCGAAAAAGGGTTCGGTGCTCGTCGTGGACGACGAGGAGATCATGCGCGACGTGCTGGAGACGCTGCTCTCGGCGGAAGGCTACCGCGTTGATCTGGCGAAGACGGGTGAGGAGGGCCTGGAAGCCTACGGGCGGCGGGCCTTCGACGTGGTGCTGCTCGACGTTTCGATGCCGGGCATGGGTGGACTTCGCGCGCTCGAAGAGTTTTTGAAGATGGACGCGGACGCGTCCGTCCTGATGATTACGGCCTACGCGACTTTCGACACGGCCATCGCCGCCTGGGAGAAGGGCGCGATGGGCTGCATCCGCAAGCCGTTTCAGAACGAGCAGATCGTCGCGCAGGTCGCCGCAGGCATCAAGCGCCGCCGCAAAGAGGAGGAGCGGCAGACCTTGCGGCGTGCCATGAGCCGCGCCGTTGATCGCGGCGCGATGGTCGGCCACTCCGACGCGATGCAGGATGTCTTCCGCATGGTGGATCAGGTCGCCCCCGCGCGCTCGACCGTCCTCATCACGGGCGAGAGCGGGACGGGCAAAGAATTGATCGCCAAGTCCATACACGAGTCGAGCCCGCGCGCCCCGCGCCAGTTCGTCACCGTCAACAGCTCGAACATCCCTTCGGAGCTTCTTGAAAGCGAACTCTTCGGCCACACGCGCGGCGCGTTCACCGGCGCAGTCGCGGCCAAGAAGGGCTTGTTCGAGGTCGCCGACGGCGGCTCCATCTTCCTCGACGAGATCGGCGACATCCCGCCCGAGACGCAGGCGCGTCTCTTGCGCGTCATACAGGAGCGCGAGTTCACGCCGCTCGGCGACACCTCCCCGCGGCGCGTGGACGTGCGCATCATCGCGGCGACCAACATTGACTTGAAGGAGGCCGTCAAGCAGGGCACTTTCCGCGAAGACCTTTACTACCGCCTCTCCGTCGTGCCGATTGAGCTGCCGCCTCTGCGCGACCGCCGCGAAGACATCCTGCCGCTGGCCCAACATTTCATCAGAAAATATAACGAGGAGAACGGCCGCCAGGTCTCCGAGCAGATCAAGCCCGACGTGCTCGCGCTTTTGGAAGCCTACTCGTGGCCGGGCAACGTCCGCGAGCTTGAGAACGCGATTGAGCGCGCCGTCGTCATCGCGCCCGGCACGGAGATCACGCGCGAGTGCCTGCGTTCGGAAATCAGCGACCCGCAGGCCGCACGCGCCGCCGCGCGCGAAGGCACGAGCGGCGCGGCCGCGCTCGACATAGGCCGCGGCGTCAACTTCTACGACGAAGTACGCCGCTTCGAGATTGACCTCATCCGCCGCGCCCTGGAGCAGACCGGCGGACACCAGTCACGCGCCGCGCGCCTCCTGGGCATGAACGCCACGACGCTCAACTCAAAAATCAAAACCTACAACATTGACCCACGACAATAGTCTTTAAGCAGTGCCATCTGAATCAGCCGCCGCCCGCTTCGTGTGGACAGATATGTACACGGCGAGCGAAAAGTGTCTACACCAGCGGACACCGGACGCCCCTGCCGTCTGAATGAAACTGCTGTTTCCCGCGCCATCTTTGTGAGATGAGGGCTGCGCCACCGTAGCTGGTATGGCTGTTGCTTGCATTGCCTCCTACGAGAACTCTGCGCTTGCTGCTGTGACCCCTCGCAGACGGAGTTCCATCGAACATGATTCGCGTCGTCCCTAAGGAGAAACGTTATGAAGAGCGCACCTCAAAAATTGACCCACAGGACAGGAGAGACTCTCACCCTGGAACCTGGCCTGGTTGTCATCTCTTTCAAGAAGGAGCCCGCCCAGAAAGAGGTGGATAATTTTCTGCTCAGGCAGGGGTTGGTCCTCGAAGACCCTGCCAGGAAAGCTGCGGCGCGGCGCGGCATTCCCGAGAGGCTGAACACCTCGCGCAGGCGCATCTACGCGCGGACCAAAACCGGCAAGGCGATTGATGAAAAGCTTCTGACGGCAGCCGCCGACCCCGCCAACGCGGACTGGTCTAAAGTGGAATGGATCGGGGCCGTATACAAGTCGCCGCGCGCCGAAGGTGAGAGGGCTTACCTCTGTCCGCTGCCGAATGTCCTGTTGGTCAAGCCCTCCAGGCAAGACGAACAGCAGAGAAAAAATGTTGCCGGCAGACTTGCTCAGTACGGCTTGCGCGAGGTCCCTGAAAAATCAAAGTATCTCAACGGCTACCTGTACTTCGTCGTAGACACCCCGCTGAAAAAGAGCGCTTACGAGATCAGGGAAGAAATCTCGAAGAACGAGAAGGACACCCTGGGCGACATACGCTGGGAGACCATGCCTTTGATAATCCCCACGGCGCTCGTCCCCAACGACGTACACTTTCCGCTCCAATGGAACATGACGCAGATAGGGGCGGGCGGCGTGGGCACGACCGGGTGGAACATCTCCACGGGAGTTAACACGGTGGTGATCTGCGTGCTCGACGAAGGCTGTGACCTGACGCACCCGGACTTGCAGTTCTCCTCCCCCGGAATCAACCTGGGGACCATGATGCCGGACGGCTCTCCGACCGGGTCGCACGGCACGGCCTGCGCGGGCGTCGCGGCCGCGAGCATAGGCAACAGCGCGGGCGTCGCCGGGGTGGCCGGAAACTGCCGCATTCTTCCCTTAGCGTTTGACACGTGGTCGGACGTGGAAGTGGCGGCGGGAATCAATTTCGCCGCCGACAACGGCGCGCGCGTCATCAGCATGAGCTTCGGCTTTGACGGCTGGGACCCTACTATCATAGACCCGGCCATTCAACACGCCTTCGACTTAAACGTGGTGATGTGTGTCGCCACGCACAACTACGATTCAGACATCACCTACCCCGCCACCAACCCCCTTGTGATGGCTTGCGGGGCTTCCGACCAGGCCGACAACCGTAAATCGCCCACCAGCCCCGACGGGGAATGCTGGGGGTCTAACTTCGGCCCGCAGATTTCCGTCGTCGCGCCGGGCGTGCGCGTCCCGACCACGGACATTCAGGGCGCGGGCGGGTACAACAGCAACAACGGCGGCCCTATGGATTGGGCGTGCGTCAACTACGCCAGTTGCGGCGACGCCGTGGGCGACTACATCTTTATCTTCGACGGGACCTCCGCAGCCACGCCCCACGTGGCCGGGCTGGCGGCCCTGCTCATCAGCTACAACTCCGGCCTGACCAACCTGGAGGTGAGAGAAATCATAGAGCTTACTGCCGACAAGGTAGGCTCTGTCCCTTACGCCCTCACCGCTGGACACCCTAACGGGACCTGGAATGAGGAGATGGGTTACGGCCGCATCAACGTCCACTCGGCCCTTCACCGCATCTCTAAATCCTTCCTCAAGGATTCCCTCGATTCCAAGTTGTTCGTCAAGGAGACTTTGCTGGACAACGTGAACGTGTTTGACAAGCAGAGAAGGTTAAAGGAGAAGGAGCGGATTGACGAGGTCAAGGGCCGAGTCGGTTTCGAGAACCCGGAGATTTTCGACCCCGAAATCTACTTCAAGCTCACCGAACGGCTCAAGGTGTTGGAGCAGGAAGTCTTCAAGGGAAGGGCCTTCATACGAGGGCAGGAACGGCCCAGCGTCGGCAGGGATTTGGAGGCGGGTACGGACGCGCCGCCACCGCAGCGACAGGTTACGCAGGCTGAGGAGAAGACGGGCGGCAAATCCCGCAAGGCACCTAAAAAAGGCGGGACCGTGCCCGACCGTGGCGGCAAGGATAGAGGGAAGCCGCAATTGGCGAAACCGTCGGCCGCCAAGTCTCGAAAGGGTAAGAAGTCCAAATGATTTTGGTCATCGCAAGTCGGGTGGATGACGCCGCACGCGACCTCGTGGCGGAATTCCCGCGAGGTCAGGCGGCCTTACTAACCTGCCGCGATTTATCCAGGCCGGGCTGGTACATCTCCAACACCAGCCCGGCCTCTTCGACCGCCGTGGCCGACGGGAAAAGGCTGCGCGGGAGCAGCATCGAGGGCGTCCTGACGCTTTTGCCATGCGTCCTCCCGCAGGAGTTGGTCCACATCGTCGAAGACGACAGGGCTTACGTCGCCAACGAAATGACCTCCTTCCTGTTGTACTGGCTCTTTAGCCTGAGCTGCCCCGTGTTGAATCGCCCCACCAGCAGTTGCCTTTCCGGTCCCAACTGGAGAACGGAACAATGGCTGAAGGCCGCCTACGATTTGGGAATCCCCGTCAAACATTACGTCAGGAGCACGCGCGCAAGGGCCGGACAAATTAAGAAAGAGGACGAGTCTTTGACCGTCGTCACGCTCGTCGGCGACGACTGTTGCGGTTCAGACGACGACGCGCTGTGCGAACAGGTCAGGCTTCTGGCGAAGAGGGCGGGCGTCGGTTTGTTGAGCGCCCATTTTTATCAGGAAGGGGGAACGAACTACCTGGCCCGCGCGCACACCTCCGTCCCCCTCGATTCGCCGCAGGTGCGAGAAGCTATCGGCAACTACTTTTGGACCAAGGCTTGATTATGATTTTGTTGTGGGGATTGGAGCAGGACTCGCCACTGGCTCGCGTACGCGCCGAGCTGATGAAGCTGCGCGTCCCGACTCTTTTTCTGAACCAGAGGGAGATACAGGCGTGCGACGCGGAAGTGAAGTTTGTCCCGCAAATCTCCGGCCACCTTGAGGGACCAGGCGGGCGCGTCCGCATCGAGGAGGTCAGGGGGCTATATTTAAGACCTTACAATTTCCGAAACTTCCCGGAATTTGCAGACCTCGGCCCGGAGTCGGACGAGTGGCAGCACGCGACGATGTTTGAAGACATCATGTGGAGCTGGGCGGAAATGGCCCAGGCGCGCGTGCTCAACAAGCCGTCCGCGATGGCCTCCAACAACTCTAAGCCGTATCAGTCGCAACTGATTCGAGAGTGCGGCTTCTCCATCCCGCAAACCTTAATCACCACGACGGCCGGCCGTGCGCGCAGGTTTTCCGAGAAGCGCGGCGGAGTTATCTACAAGTCCATCAGCGGCACTAGGAGCATCGTCAGCCGGATGGGGGCGCACAAAATGGATGCGCTTGAAGACGTAGCATGGTGCCCGACGCAGTTCCAGAAACTGGTCGAAGGTGTGGATTACCGCGTGCACGTCGTCGGCCGCCGCGTCTTCGCCTGCCGTATAACATCTGACGCGGTGGATTATCGTTACGCGACCGGCTCGCAGATAGAGCCGTGCGAGTTGCCTGACGACGTGGCCGCGCGCTGTTTGATGCTTGCGGAGAAACTGGGCCTGGAACTTTCCGGCATAGACCTGCGTGAGACGCCCGGCGGCGAGTGGTTCTGCTTCGAGGTGAACCCGTCGCCCGCCTATTCGTGTTTCGAATGCTTCGCGGGGCAGACTATCAGCGCCGGTATCGCGGGCTACCTGGCCGAAGCCGTAGCGGCTTAAGTCAGCGGCTAAGGCCGCGTTCAATGTCTCACTACCCCTTCTTCTTCAAATTGCTGCCGGCTCCGAGAGCGAGGAAGACCACGCCCAGCGCTATGTAGACAGCGCGGCTCTCATCCTTCAGCATCGCAACCACGAAGAACAAGCTGGCCGCAACGAACCAGAGGAATTCGATTCTTCGATTTGTCATAATGCCTAACTTTAGCGCAGTCACGCGCCGCGCGCCTAACTCACGTTACTCTAAGTCCAGTTCCTTTAGCTCAATCGTCACGTCAACGTTAAGCGCCTGCTCGTTGAGCTTGAGGGCGCTTTCGACCTTCGGGGGCTTGGAGCTGAGCTTTATTTTTCCCGTCTGCATGGCCCGCGAAATGAAAGCCCCGATCTCTTTTTCGACGAACTCCTTCAGATAGGTGTTGTCGTAGACCGCGCCTTGCTTTAGCTTCCAACGCTCTTTCAGGTAGTCAGCGTCCGCCTCCGGGAGTCCCTTAATGAAGAGCGTGCCCATGGTGTAACGCGCCCCCTCCGTGACGGCGACGCGGTAACTGACGCGGCGATTCTCGTCGTCGAAGACGGGCTCTCCCTTGACGCGCGCCGTCAGATACCCCTTCCTACCGTAAAGCCTTTCGACGGCCTTCAAGCCCTCTTCGATCTTAAGCCCATCGGCGACCGCGCCCGTCCTCATCCCGAGCGGCGAGTCCAGTTCGCGCGCCGTGTAAGATTCGTTCCCGGTCCACTCCGCCTTGTCCCACATGTACGAGACGCCTTCGTTGACGGGCAGCGTGACGACGACGCCGTCCTTGCACTCGCCCGACCCGACAGCGGCCGCCGGCTGGCCGAATTTCGCCTTGAGGTGGCCGTGCTGCTTGTAGACCGGAATCAGGTTCGCGGAGGCGAAGGCGACGGCGAACTCCTGCGAGTATTCTGTGCCAAGAAGCCCTTTGGAGTTTTTGACCAGCACGCTCTCCTCTACGCCCGCCGAGCCTGGGAAGCGCACGCCGCAGACTTTGACGGCCGAGCCCGTGACGCTGAAGACGTGTTTGGGGTTCCTGCCCGAGAGGTCCGCCGAGGGAGTGTAGCTGACCTGGCCCTCGATTTTTCGCTCACGCAGCAAATTCTCCAAGGCCCTGCTGATGCTCTGTATGACGCCGCTCTGTTCGGGCGCGGTCCCGTCGAAGAGAGGCACTTCGCGGCGCACGGCGTTCGTCAACTCTTCATTCGTGAACCAGACGAAGTTGTCGAAGACGACGGCGACGTTCCCGCCCTTCTGTTCTTCGACCTGGAAGGTGACGCTCGCCTGGTCGCCCGTGGTCCGCAGGCGGTAGCTCAGCTTCGTGAAGAGGCCGCTGTCGAGGAGCCGCTGCGCCGCCGCGTCCAACTCCTCGACCGTGACGCGCTGGCCGATTTGTAACCCGCTCGCGGCCGTGGCCTGCTCTTTGCTGACCCGCGCGAGGCCCGCGAACTCCACGCCGGCAAGCTTCATTGACTTCCCCGCGGGCGGCGGCTGGCCCTGTGCCAATTGTGGATGGACGATAAAAACCGCCAGCAGGGCGGCGAAGACTGCGACGAAGTTGGGGACACGTTTCAGGGAAAGACGGCGAGTCGGATTCACGAGGCTTACTCTACTCTCTCAGTGAAGATTCAGGAGCATTTCTTCGCGCCTTTGCGCCTTTGCGTGAGATGTTTTGGTTATCTCTCGCAAAGGCGCGAAGAACAGTGTCTCAGCTTTGAGACGCGCGAGTAAGCTAAAAGGCTGTCTGCCGTTTCGTCAAATTCAGGGGAGTGTTTCGACGCGGTTGCGCCCATTCTTTTTGGCCTGATAGAGCGCCATGTCCGCGCGGACGATCATGTCGTTGCCGGACTCGTCGTCCGAGAGGCTGGCGACGCCCACGCTCAAGGTGAGACCGAAGGCGCGTGCGATTTCGCCAAAGAAGCGCCCTTCGGCCGCGGCGCGAATCTTTTCGCCGAGCGCGCCTGCGCCGCCCAGGTCCGTTTCAGGCAGCAGCACCAGGAACTCTTCGCCGCCGTAGCGGAAGACAGTGTCCGTGCCGCGCACGGCCTCGCGCAGGACGGCCGCGAGTTGTCTGAGCACCAGATCGCCGGTTGTGTGGCCGTAGGTGTCGTTAATCGTTTTGAAGTCGTCCAGGTCAACCATCAGGCACGCGAGCGGGCGATTGTAGCGGCGCGCCTCCGCGCTCTCGCGCGCGAGCGTGTGTGCGAGAGCGTGGCGGTTGAGCAACCCCGTCAGGGCGTCCGTCATGGCGCGCTCCTGCGCCTCCTCGGCCCGCACGCTCGCCTCCTCCGCGCTCGTGCGCAGTTGGTCGCGCTCGCGCTTGAGGCGGATGCGTACGTGAACGCGGGCGACCAATTCGGCGGCCTCGAACGGCTTGCTGATGTAGTCGTCAGCGCCGAGGCCGAGGCCGCTGACCTTCATCTCCGTCTCGTCGCGCGCCGAGAGGAAGATGACGGGGATGTCGCGCGTGCGCTCGTCCTCTTTAATCAGGCGGCAGGCGTCCATCCCATCCATCTCTGGCATCATCACGTCAAGGATGACGAGGTCGGGCAGCGTCTCGCGCGCCAACCGGACCGCCTCGCCGCCGTCGCGCGCCGTCAGCACGCGGTAGCCCTCGCGCTCCAGCCGGCGCTGAATAAGCTGACGGTTGACCGCCTCGTCGTCCGCGACGACAATCGTGGGCCGGGCAGTCTCTGTCACTTCCTTGAGCATCGCAACTGGCACAGCTTTTCACCTAACCGGATTTAAGTCAGAAAATCCCCTGGGAGAGATTTTTCTTCAGCTTTATTGACGCGCAGACGGGCGCGAAGGCGGCCTGGCCCTGTGAAGAGATTTTAAGGGGTGCAAGAGAACTGCCAGGAGCTTTCCCACTAAGACCATGCAGTGAGACTATCTTAAAATATTTTCGTCCGCAGCCGCAATAGACAATCTTTGTGCTAAGCTCTGGCGCGTAAATCGAAAACTCGTAAATCGTGAATCGCAAATTGTAAATAGAAAAAACCCGATTTCGATTTACGATCTACGATTCACGATTTACGATTCACGAGGAGGTTGAGGTGCGACGACGCGAAGGCGACGGGTGCCCCGTGGCGGGGGCGTTACAACTTGTCGGCGACAAGTGGACGATGCTCGTGGTGCGCGACCTCGTCGCGGGGCCGAAGCGCACTACGGAACTGTTGGCGGCGCTGCACCCCATCAGCAGCCGCACGCTGGTCGGCCGCCTGCGCGACATGGAGCGCGACGAGTTGATCGAGCGCCGCGACTTCGGCGGGAGCCCCCCGCACGTCGAATACGTCCTGACCGAGCGCGGCCGCCTCCTCCTGCCCTTCCTCGACGCACTCCGTCGCCTGGGCCAATCCTTAGACTGCAACGACTGCGAGGACCGCCGCGAGCGCCTCGGCGATTACTGCGACGCCTGCCCGCGCCGAGGTGAGGCTGAACAGACGCACACGCCCGGCCGCCGTCGGCGGGAGCGAGACGATTCGATTGTGCTGTTGTGAATTTGGGCCGCTTTCAGGGCGTCGGCTTGAGAGAGAATTTGCGCCTGCGCTTGATTATCATCAACACGACGAAAGCTAAGAGCGCTATGAGGGCGACCGCCGCGGCCCTGATGGGTCTTTTGGAAGAGAGCATCTCGCCCGTGGTGTAATCGAAGACGAACTTTTCCTTACTCAACGTGACCACAGTCAGCGTCCGGCTTGCCAGGTCGAACGTCATGCTCTCCTCCCAACGGAAGTGTGAGGTAGTTTCTTCCAAAAACATCTTGGTATCAACCAGGTCGCTGATTTTGTAGGAGCGCAGTTGTTTGCCGTTGGCGAAGAAGGTGAAAGCCTCGTCCGAGAGGCTTTTCGCCCAGGGGCCGCGCCTGACGAGGTGGACGCCATCGGCCCCCAGAATGGAGAAGGAATACCAATCAACCGTCCACAAGGGTTCGGTCGAGCCGTCGTCCATGTAGAGACCGCTCGCCAGGTACTTCGTCTCGATGGTTTGCGACCGCCTGCCGTCGGCCCCCCTCAGATAGATTTCATCGCCCTCGGAACGTTCGGGGGCGAGCATCACGAAGATGTACTTGCCGTCCGTCGAACGCACGGCGTAAGAGAACGGGGCGGCTTCCGTATCCCCTCGGGCGGCCGTGGGCAGGAGCACCAGCAAGGTCAGGACAAAGGTTTTGACTGCGCACTTCATCATTTCACGACCCGATTGTGTTGTTGTGAGCCAATTCGCATCTCCGGCTCAGTTCTGCCGAAGGGCCGGCATGGGAAAATGTCAGGAAGTGCGCTTTAACTCACGTCCGGCCTCAGTTCTCCTTCCCGCCCCGCGCCTTCTCGACAACCGGATTTGACTCGACGGCGGAATTCTCCTGCCCCCAATCAAAGCCCGGAGACTGCTCCTTAACGTCCATGACCTGGTACTGCTTGACCGCGTACCTCAGGTCAACCCGCTTATTGGGCACAAGGTTTGTGACTGTGAAGACGAACAGCCCACGTATCTCACTCTTGTTGAGCAGGACGACATACGTGTGATTGACCGCGACCTTGGCCTGTTGGGCGAACTTTGAGTACGTCTCGGCCATGTTCTTTTTATTAAAGGCCAGGTGCGCGGTCAGCGTCTCTATCGGCGTGTCGGCTCCGAGGTCGGCGATCAAAGCCATGTCATCACCGGCGGTTGATGACTCGAATTCGTCGGCGCTGCGGCACCCGCCATTGAAAAGCAGGTCCGGGCTGTTCCTGCGCTTAGAATAATCGGAGAGGAAAAGCGCGGTGCCCTCGTAGCCTTTCTGGAATTCCTCCTCAGGGCGGCAGCTATAGGACGGCGAGAGCGTCACGGTCTTGATGACGTGAAGTTCCGGCAGCCCATAATCGTCACGGGCCGCCACGGATTTCTGAGCTGACGCGGGGACGATTGCGACGAGAAGCAAAACTGCGACGAGAGCGACTTTCTTCATAACGCCTCCTCGATTCGTGAATCGTAAATCGTCGAACGCTTTTTCTATTTACGATTCAC
>DATFCB010000575.1:0-5667 GCA_035253525.1 Pyrinomonadaceae bacterium
GCCCGTGCAGGTTGTGAAAGTGCCAGAGATCGGCCTCCCGTATCCACGGGCGGCGTGTGAGCAGGCGCGTCGAGGGGAAGAAGTAATCGTTCCAACCCGTGACACGCCTCAGCACCTGCTCGGCCCGGCGCTCGCCCGGCAGACGCGGGAACGCGTAGACGTATTCGGCCTCCGTCATGCGGTTCATGGCGAACAGCCGCGCGTCCACGCCGCGCGCGCGAAGTCCCTCGATTGTCTTACTGATGAGAGCCTCGGCCCCGCTCCCACGGTCGGACGCGTTGAAGAACGCGACACGCAATTCTCTTGCGGATGGAGAAACCATGAAAAGGATTCAGTAGATACGCACATTTTCTTTGCGCCTTAGCGCCTTTGCGTGAGGGATAGTTTCACGCAAAGGCGCTAAGGCGCAAAGAAGAGCTTGACGCCTTTCTTGCCGTCCGCAGTCGAGTGAATTTGATTTCATGAACGGAAAGCGAAGATGTTGAGTTGAAGGTCCATGCCCGCGTTCAGGTCGCGGCGGACGAAGGGCTGCGGCGAAGCGTTGGGGCTGTGGACGTGCAGGCGGAAGTCTGCTTCGGCCAGGATGCGGACGAGCGTGTCGAGCGTTTGCCTTTCTCCGTCGAACGAGTGGTACTCGACGAAAAGGTTCTCGACGTTGCCGAGGCGGTCGGCGCAATCCTTCAGGGTTTCCGTCTCCGCGCCCTCTATGTCTATTTTTAAAAAATCCACGCGGCGGTCCAGGTAATCGCGCAGGCGCACCGTCCGCACGCTCTTGTCGTGTGCTCCCTCGGCGTGCTCTATGCGTCCGCCGTCGGCCCCCTCGTGTTTGAAGTTGAGCGTCGTCTCCTCGGACCAGACGGCGCGGCCAATCAGTTCGACCTCGCTCAACTCCCAGCGCTCGGCGTTGCGTTTGAGGACCGCGAAAATCTCGTCATCCGCCTCGAAGGCGACGACGCGGGCGCGCGGGTAGAGACGCTTGAAGTAGATGACGCTGAGGCCAATGTTCGAGCCGCAGTCGAGGACGTAAGGGCTCTCGCCCTCGGCGTTGAAGCGGTAAATCTCGCGCTCGAAAATCTCCTCGAACATGTAGATGAACGAGGCGGAGTCAACCACTTCAAGCGGGCGCTCAAGAATGTCTGTCGTGACGGGCTGGTAACGCGGCACGGCGCGCAGGCGCGCGAGCGCACGCTGCCGGCGGCGGTAATCCGGCCGGAGCAGGGCTTTGCCCCAGTGCTTGACTTGCGGCGGTAAAAGCTGGCTCATCGACGGGTTCACTCTAACACGCTTCCATCGGTTTCAAAGCCCTTGCGCTCTTCACACGCTTTCGCGAATTATCCCGTCCAACTGCGCGGCGCGTTGCGGGATGGTGTGGTCGCGCAGGGTGCGCCGCTGGCCCGCCTCGGCTATCGCGCGGCGCTCCTGTTCATGATTGAGCAGGTAGCTCACCTTCTCCACGCACTCCAACGCGCTCTTGTAGGTTACCACTTCGGAATCCGGCTCAAAAAGATCGCGTATGTTCTCCTTCCAGTCCGTCAGGAGGCACGAGCCGACGCCCGTCACCTCGAAGAGTCGCATGTTCGAGGCGCTGGTCGTGGAGATGTCTATGTGCGTGTTCAAGACCACACGGCTGTCGCGCAGCTTTTGATACATGCGGACGCCGTAGAGAGGTTCCCTGGCCCGGCGCGCGATTTCGGGCGCGAGTTCAGCGGGGAGCGCGGGCCGCGCCTTCCACTGCGCGGCGCGGCCGACGACCGGCACAGAACGCAACAAGGATTCCGGCAGCCCCAGGACACGCGCGCCGTGCGCGGCGTCGTACGCCAGTTGCCGCGCGCCGACACCGTAGCGCTCACGCGCTCCGATACGGCTCACGCCCGCCCACAGTTGGAGGTCGGTTTTTCGGACCAATTCAAGCAGGAGCTTTTCGCGCTGGACGTGATACCGGTCGCGCTTGACGACAGAGCCTATGAAGCTGAAATCAACAGAGGGCGCGGCGTCCAGATTGATACGCTCAAGGACGCGCGGCTCAAAGGCGTGGTTGACGTGGTGACAGCGGTGGCCCTCTTGTCGAAAGTGCTCGACCAGTTCGGGGACGCAGGAGAGGATGGTGTCGTACTCGCGGAAGACCAGGGGGTCATCATACGGAGCGCCGCACCAGCCGACGACGAGCCGTATGCCGGGGCACTCGGTCTTCAAGCGACGCAGGAAGGCTGCGCTAAATGCCGTGTGGTTGGCCGAGAAAAGAACGTCGGGCGCGAACGCCTTGACCTGCGCGAGCGCGATCTCAGACTGCCAGTCGCTCTCGCTGAATTTGAGGCCGCGCTCAACGGCCCAGCGCTTCTGCATAGGCTCGACGTTGGCGACCACCTCGCCCGCCTCGTAGCCAAGCTTTCCAAGGGCCACCGCCCAGAAATCGGCCCAACTGAAACAGTCGGCCATGAGCGCCGAGAACTGCGCGTCGAAGGGCTGGCGGGCGAGTCCCGGTCGCTCCTCGTAGAAGCTGCTCAAGTAGCCCGGATAAAAGGTTGTGATCTTTAGTAGTCGCAAAAAGAGTCCTGCGTGTTAGTTCGGGCGGATGTCCACGATGAGGCTCGTGTAACTTTGCGGGCGCTCCTTGTTCCGCGGGTCGTTCAGGGCCGAGCGGCGTATGAGGCCGTCTGTTTTGTCCCAGTCTTTGAGATGAAACTCGCCGCGCTCGTCGAAGTATTCGAGAAAGTCGTAATCCCAACCGGCGTCCGCCAGCAGTTCCGCCATACGCGAGTAGGTGTAGAGGACTTTATGGTCGTCCGCGCCGGGGCCTGTGCCGCCCGGCCTGACCTGTTCGATGTAGGCTGGGTCCGGGTGAAAGCCGTCGGGGACGGCCACGCGGACGCACGCGCCGGGCGCGAGGAAGTCGCGAACCACGCCGAGGAACGCCAGGAACTGTTCTTCGGTCAAGTGCTCCATGACGTGCTCGGCCAGGATGTTCTGTATGCTCTGTGGCCGGAAGAGAGCGGCCCACTCCTCGCGCCTGAGCGCGTCGAGCGCGTCCACGTCTGTCAGGAGCCAGCCCTCGTAAGGCGTGCCCGCCTCGCCCATGCGCGGCTCGCGCGAGCCTGCCCCGACGACGAGCTTCAGCGGCTCACGCCGCGACTGAAGTTTTTCCACCTCCGCCCGCAGCAGCCCGCGCAGCTTCGTCGTGTGCCGCTTCGCGCGCAGGTTCCTGATGCCGCTGGAGAGTTGCCCGAACATCACTTACTTCTCTTCCCCACTTTTCAAAAACGCCCTGGCGTCGCCGATGACGGTCGCGATGCCTTCGCTCAAGCTGACGCGGGGCCGCCAGCCCGGCAAAAGTTTTTCGGGGTCAACGATGATCTCCGTCCCCTTGTGCCCGCCGAATTCCGTCTCGACGTTCAACTGCCCGGCGACCTCTTCGGCGACCTCGCGGATGGAGAGCCAGCGGTCGCCGGCTATGTCCGCGGTCGGCAGCTCTGAATCAAAGAGGCCGATGATGGCGGCGACGCAGTCCGTCTTGTAGATGAAGCGGCGCTTCTCCTCGCCGTTGGTCAGACACCGCACGCGCCCCTTCGCGAGCCCCGCGAGCACGAGGTCCGTGACGACGTGGCTCTTTGCGTCGGGGCGCTCCCACCCGTACGTGTTCCACAACCGGGCCAATTTTCCGCCCAACTGCTCGGTCCACTTTTCGGCGACGAGCTTCGTCAGGCCGTAGGCGTTCGGCAAGCCCGCCAACTGCGAGGTCGTGTAGACGAAGGGCTTTCGCGTGCGCGCCAGCACGTCGAAGACACGCGCCGAAAGCTCCGTGTTGTTCTTGAACTGCGCGTGCTGCTGGTCCGCAGCCTCTATGTACTTCGCGCCGCCCGTGTCCCACGCGAGAAACCAGACGCGGTCACATTCCTTGAAAGGCCCGTCGCCCACCTCGCGCAAATCGCACCCGCTCTTGAGGTCGAGCACCGTCACCTCGTGCCCTTTGGCCCGCAACGCTTCGGCAAGCGTCGAGCCTATCAGCCCGTCGCCGCCCAACACCAGTTCACGCATTCCGCTCGCCATCCTTGCTCCTCGGAGATAAAAATTTATTGAGCTGACCCGCCATCATTCGTCGGCGGCTCCAACTGCCACACCCTCTCGCCCAACTGCACTTCACGATAATGGCCCAGCCCCCAACTCTCGTCGTTCGTGTAAGGCACGCCCTCTTCGTGCGGCGCGGCCTCCCCGTGGTGCGGGCGGATGCCCTCCGTGCAGGAGGTTGGGTGCGAGAGGTGTAGCACAGTTCCCGCCCTGTTCGAGCTGGCCCCGAAGGCCATCATCTGCGCCGTCCCGCGCGCGTCGCACCCGATGCGATGCTTAACCATAGACTCGTCGTAGCCGCGTATGCGGTGCCACAGTTCACGGCTCGCCAGGCAGAATTCGCCCGTCCCCAAACGGCTGTACGGCATCATGCGGCGGTAGCGCAGGCTGTTGACGAGCCCGATGCTCTGCTGGCGGCCCTCGCGCCACGGGATGTCCACGCGCGTGCACGTCCAGATTTTGTCGTCCCGTAGCTCGGCGTGGAGCAGCAGGCGGACGGTGTCCAGGCCGAGCGCCGCGTCCGCGTTCGTTGACATAATCCAGGGCGAGAGCGCACGCCGGAGGCCGACGTTCTTCGCGTGGTATTCGAGGAGCTGAAGGCGCGGGTTCTGGCACACTTCCTGGTGAACCTCAGGGGGGACGACGTAGGCGCGCAGGCACTCGAATCTTTGTGCCAGTTTGTGCGACAGCAGCTCGCGGTCGGCGGGCGGGTTCCACTCGACGAAGACCACCTCGTCAATGAAGTAGCGCGTGTTCCACTCGATAGTTGCAATCAACCGTTCGGCGAAGTCCGACATGTAGTCGTCGTTTCGGCCCACGACGACCGCCGCGACCTGCGGGCGCTGACCGTTCTTCTCGAACCGCAGGCGTGCATAGTTGGCCGCCCCACGCGCCGCGAAGCCCGCGCGCGTCTGCAACTGGCCGAGCCGGTAAACAACTCCCCTGATGCCCTTGACGTTCTTTAATCTGCCTAAACTCAATTCAAATCCTACTTCGCCAACTCCTGCAACATCGTCAGGTGTTCCAGCGTGTCCACGGAGAACCAACGCTTCGGGTAGATGGAGGAGACGGTCAGTTGCCGCCGCTCCATCAACTGGCTCCAGACCGAGTAGAAGTCGCCGCGGTCTTCGGTCAGTTCGTTGACCCGCGCCGGGTTCAGAATCTGTATGCCGGAACAGTACATCTCCGACTTGTCCTGGCGGCTGAGGCGCGTGACCGTGTGGTTCTCGTGAAAGATGTAGTCGCCATCGATGCCCGCCACCGGGAGGACCGGCACGAGCATGCAGGCGGGACGATTAAGCTCAAGATAATTCTCTTCGAGCGTGTCGAAATCAATGTCCACGACGTTGTCGCAGGTGAGCACGCAGACCGGCTCGTCCAGGTTTTTCAAGAGCGTGTGGTAGAGCCACCACGAGTTACTCTGTCCT
The DNA here is from genome assembly GCA_035253525.1 of Pyrinomonadaceae bacterium. Taxonomy (GTDB): domain Bacteria; phylum Acidobacteriota; class Blastocatellia; order Pyrinomonadales; family Pyrinomonadaceae; genus QHXM01. The sequence goes on from DATFCB010000575.1 coordinate 5,490, forward strand.
TCGGTGTTGAAGACTGAACTCGCGCCGTGCTCGATGACGTGCTGCGCGAGCATGGCCTTCTTGTAGCCGACCGTGACGTGGACTTTCGGGATGCGGCGGATGATGCGCGAGATGCCCTCGGCGATGAGCGTCGTGCCGAGGTACGGGGCCATCGGCTTCGGCATCTCGTCCGTGAGCG
>DATFCB010000576.1:0-2376 GCA_035253525.1 Pyrinomonadaceae bacterium
GCCGCATGGTCGGCGAAGGCAAGCTCGGCAAGAAGACGGGCGAAGGCTTTTATAAATGGAACGAGTGAGACAGATGTTAGATGTCAGATGCTAGATGCTAGCCGACTGACATCTGACATCTGGCATCTGGCATCTGACCAATGAGCACTCCCTACAACGAAGAAAAACGCCTGACGCTGCGGATGGCGCTCCGCCTGCCCATCGTTGTTTCGGGACGGAGCGAGGACGGGGCCGCGTGGAGCGAGCCGACCGAGACGGACGACATCTCGACGGGCGGCGCGCTCTTTCATCTCAACCAGAAGGTGAACCGCGGCGAGCGTCTTTACCTGCGCGCGCACCGCCCCGACGGCGCGCCCATCGAAGTCACCGTCACGGTCGCGCGGGTCGCGCCCGCCATCTACGGCACGGCGCGCGTCGGCGTCTCCATCGCCGAGCCGGTCGAAAACTGGCTCCGCCTCTTCGTCTCCTGGGTCGCCGACGAGCAGCCCGCGCAATCGGACGCGGAGAATGAACCCTCGACGCCGGAGTGAAACTGGCACAGGCCCAGCGAAATCCCAAATCTTAAATTTCAAATCAGAGGAGTTATCAGCAGTTCATGTCGCAATCGCAAGAGTCTTTACAGCCGGCCTACGAAACGCTTCTGGTCGAGCGGCGCGGCCGCGTCGCCCTCATCACCATCAACCGCCCGGAGAAGAGAAACGCGCTTAACATCAAGACGCGCGAGGAGGGCGCGCGCCTGCTCGAAGAATTGCGCGATGACGAAAGCGTCGGCGTCGTGGTCTTCACCGGCGCGGGCGACAAGGCGTTCATCGCGGGCGCGGACATAGCGGAGTTCGCCGGGCGCACGGCGCTCACGCAGCGCGACGTGATGATGGGCCGCTCGCTCTTCACAGCGATTGACACGTTCCCGAAGCCCGTCATCGCCATGATTAACGGCTACTGCCTGGGCGGCGGCTGCGAGTTGGCCCTGGCCTGCGACATACGCATCAGTAGCGAGACGGCCTCGTTCGGCCAGCCGGAGATCAACCTGGGCATCATCCCAGGGGGCGGCGGCACGCAGCGTCTGACGCGCCTCGTCGGCGAGGGTAAGGCTATGGAGTTGATCCTGACGGGCGACATCATCAACGCGCAGGCGGCCTACCAGCTTGGTCTGGTAAATATGGTCGTGCCGGCCGCAGACCTCGAAGCGAAGACGATGGAGATGGCGAACCGAATCGCCGAGAAGAGCCCCATCGCGCTCCGCATGGCGAAGGAGGCCGTCAAGCTCGCCTCGCGCTCGAACCTGGACGAAGGCTTGCGCCGTGAAGTTGACCTCTTCGCGCTCTGCTTCTCCAGCGAGGACAAGGACGAAGGCGTCAGCGCCTTCCTCGAAAAGCGCAAACCCGCGTTCAAGGGAAAGTGATTCAATTGCGGAATGCGAATTGTCGCGCTCATCGTCGGGATGGTCATCGCCGCGTGGGGCGGCGCGATTGCCTATCGCGCGTTCTTTCTCGAACCTGACGCGGCGGTCGTCATCAACACGACGAGCGGCGCTGTTCAAGAGTATCCGAACCTGCTGCGCGCGTCGTTAGGCATAGTGATGCTCGTCGGCGGCGCGTCGGTGGCCTTCTTCGCGGCCCGCCGCAAGCCCATGTGAGCGACTTCTTCCAGCTACAAAGAGAAACGCCTCGCCGTGTGTGAATGACGACGAGGCGTTTCTCTTTGTAGTTAAGTTGTCGTGGCCGGATTCAGTAGCGCCTGGACGAGCGGCGGCGTTTACGAATCCCGTAGGTGTAAACGGCCGCGCCGCCGCCACCGATGAGCGCCCCGATGGCCGCGCCTTTACCGCCGCCCGCGATGCCGCCGATGATCGCGCCGCCGACAGCGCCGCCCGCAGTCGTCAACTTATCCCTGTGCTTCTGCCAGAAGCTGCGGCCGTGCCTGTGGCCGTCGCCGATGCAACTGCGGTGCGTATGCACTATGTTGCCGTGCCTGTGACGGTAGTTACCGCACTGCGCCTGCGCCGTCGCCGGCACGAGGACGCAGAGCATGGCTGCCGCCACGAGAACCGCCAAGAGTCTCTTCATGTCACACACTCCCCTTTCCTAGTGACAGTATTCACGGGAGAGAAATTTTTCGTATTCGGGCTCAGTATAAAATTAAAAGAAGCAGAATGAAAGCCTCGTCTTCAAGCTCCCAAGCGCTCCCGGCAAAAATCACCTCGCCTGCTAAGTTGACTCTTCACGACGGGGTCTTGTAAATTGAATGCACTGGCGGAATCTTCCGAGAATCAAACAGCGATTCCAGATTCCCACGCTCAACCACCACCCTCGAACGTTGAGCGTCTACACACATGAGGGGCCGTAGCTCAGCTGGGAGAGCGCATGACTGGCAGTC
>DATFCB010000577.1:0-2328 GCA_035253525.1 Pyrinomonadaceae bacterium
TGGATGATTAGGACGAGCGCCCCGTTTTTCGTGCGCGCCGTCGGGTGGAAGCTGCCGGCCGGGGCGCACGTGTAGTCTCCAGGCCCGAGTACCTCGCCGTTGGCGGCCTCGAAATCTCCGGCCAGCACGTAGCACTCTTCGATGCCGGTGTGAGGGTGCGAAGGAACCTGCGCGCCAGGCAGAAACTTATAGAGCGAGGTCATGGTCCCTCTGCCCCTGTCCACGAAGAGCGGTTTGATGAAGATGCCCTCGGACAGTTCTTGCCAGGAGCCCTGGTCCTCGCGGACGATCAAAAAATCCTGCTCGCCCAGCGCGTCGAAAATCGCGGCCGCCTTTCGGGCCGAGCCGTTCTGTGCCAGTTGCTCTACCAGCTTCGCGCGCGCGCCCGTGGGAGGCGCGACGGCCGGAGACGCGAACGCGAGCGCGCTTGTGACCTCTTCGAACGAACGTAATTCATCCTCGCAGGCTTCGCACCCTTCCGCCAAATGCTCCTCGAAGGCGCGCGCCTCGTGCTGATTGAGCGCGCCGAGCGCGTAGAGCGAAACTTGTTCCCTGATCTCGTCTCCGCCGACCGTATGATTCATAATCCCCTCGCGTATTCCGGCTTAAGTATTTCCCGCAGTTTCATCATGCCGAGCCTGATGCGCGTCTTGACGGTCCCGAGCGGCTGCCCCAACCGTTCGGCGATCTCGCTGTGGCTCATGCCGCCGTAGTAGGCCAGTTCCAGCGCCTCTCTCTGCTCAGCGGAGAGAGTGCCGAGCGCCTCGCGCACGATCCCGCGCAACTCCGTGACGTAAGCCGCGTCTTCCAGGCTCTCGCCGGTTGACTGCTGGCTGACGGCTTCGAGCGAGCTGGTGCGCTGCCAGTGCTGGCGGCCCGCGCGCAGGCGGTCAATCGCACGGCTGCGCGCGATTGTCGCCAGCCAGGCGAGCGGCGCGCCGCGCCCCACGTCGTAAAGGTTAGCCTGACGCCAGACCTGCATGTAAACGTCGAGCATGACTTCCTCGGCCACGGCCTCATCATTCAGGATGCGCAGGACCAAGCCGTAAACCATCCGGCTCGTCGCGTCGTAAAGCTCAGACACGGCGTGCTGGTCGCCCGCGGCAGCCTTACCTATGAGTGCCGCGATCTCCTGATTACGCGCGGAATGCTCGGATGGAGAAGGAAGTGCCTTCAAGAACTTCTCTCCCATTTATCAGTACGCAGGTTCGTTCACGGCCGGATGTCTGGCTGAAGTCAGAAACTGCATTGACACGGACGGATGATTCCGGGCGGGGCCTGGGCTTACGCCCGGCAAGCCCGCCGGCCGATTACCCTACTCCATTTTCTCCCCAAAAAACAAGGACGCGGGCCGCCCGCAGCGCGTATTGGGCCGCCTACTGCTTTGCGGCTCGCGCGTGCTAGAATCCGAGTTGCCCGGAAGTTAAACGCGGGGAGCGCCCGCGCGGGCGCGATTTAGGGAGCGGAGGTTTGATTGCCATGCCGGAGACAAACGAATCGCCTTACAGCACCGTCAACGTCGTCAAAGACGCGCTACGCTACATAGGCGACGCGTCTTACGCCGTCTTGCCGGAGGACGTGGCGCACCGCCTCGCGGACCTCAAGAAGCGTTTCTGGGGCGGCGTGCGCTGCGTGGTTGACAAGGAGTTGGAGTGGATAGATGCGAGGGTCGAGGGCGGTGATCGCCTGCGCGAAGAGTGGCAGCGGCGGCGCGCGGCCGAGGCGGAGACGAAAGAGGCCGGGGGCCGATTCTGAAGAACGTCGTAAGGAAGAGAAGCGAAATGGAAGTCTTACTGGCCGAGGAATACGGTTTCTGTTTCGGCGTCGAGCGCGCCGTGGACATGGTCGAGGAGGCGCTCTCCGAGGGCGGCGCGATCCGCTCGCTCGGCGCGCTGATACACAACTCACAGGAGATGCAACGGCTCGAAGCCAAGGGCGTGACGACGATCAACCGGCCTTCGGAAGCGGACCCGAGCGCGGTCGCCGTCATCCGCGCGCACGGCGTCACGCCGGGCGTGCAGCGCGAGCTGGAAGAGAAGGCGGCGCGCGTGATTGACGCGACCTGCCCGTTCGTCACGCGCGTGCAGCACCTCGCGGAGCGCGCCGCGGCGGAGGGGCGCGACGTGGTGGTGGCCGGGAACCCGGACCACCCGGAGATGATTGGCGTCGTCGGCTACGCGCCCGCGAACACCTACGTCGTGCGCGACGCCTCAGAGGTTGCGAGCCTTCCGCAGTTACGCAGGCCGCTCGTCGTCTCGCAGACGACGCTCAAGCTCAAGACCTTTCAGGAAGTCGCGGAGGCCGTGCGCGCCCGCTCGGACGTGGAGC
>DATFCB010000578.1:0-14073 GCA_035253525.1 Pyrinomonadaceae bacterium
GGGACGACGCTGACGCCTGACGATGCCGCCTGGACGCGGCGACATTTCATAGACTACGTGCGCGCTGCCGGCCCTCTGCCCGCGCTCCGCGTCGGCCGTCAGCCCTATGGGATTCTGCCCGTCACCTCGCTCGATTTATGGAAGTCTAAAAGCGGCCAGGAACAGCAGGACGCGCGCGACATTGCTTTGAAGGACTTCCTCATCAAGCTGCGTGAACTGTGGCGCGGAAACTTATCGGAAGTTCCGCGCGTCGGGCGCAGCGCGGACCCGGAGCAAGACTTCAAAGGCATCTTCAGCATGGACGGCGTTTCGTCAGGCTACGCGATCCGCCATCTGATGGGGGAGGAGTATCTGCGAAATCTCTGGTCGGTCCTTAACCCGACTGACCACACCGTCTGGTGGAAAAAACAGCAGGAGTTGACGGGAGCAAGCCTGAATCGTCTGGGGTTGAATGCGCTGCTGATGAATCCGCTGGGGGACTGGAAACCGCGTCTCTCGCGCGCCACTTATTCCGGCTGGTTCGGCCTGCTCGACGCGCCCGTGGCGCAGGCCGAGACGCCCTCGGAGAGCGCGCCGCTCGCGCCAGACTACATCGGGCTACTGCTCGACGCGCCCAGTCTGGACCATCTACGCAACGAGGATTTCCCCACCCCGAAGCCGAAGAGCCTGCTCTATGCGCTGCTGCGCCACGCGCTCTTGTTAGAGTACAGGGCTGCGGCGCTCAACCTCGTATACCCGGAAGGACCTGAGAGGGGGACGGTGGCGTACTGGTTGGACAGCCGGGAGAAGGAACTCATAGGCATTGCCAGCCCCGGCATCCTCGTCACCCCGACCTCCATCTGGGAGTTAATGAATCGGCCCGCCGCTGGAGTCACGAACGAGCCGGTGGGAACTTTTCTGCACGCGCTCGGCGACACGCCCGACCCCAAGGTTGCGCCGCAAGTCGCCTCGCTGCTCGAAGTCCGCGAGAGCCTGGCGCGGCTCAAGACTTTGAGCGCCGCCAAACTCGAACGCCTCTGCGCGGGCACGCTCGACCTCTGCGCGCACAGGCTCGACGCGTGGGTCACGTCGTTTGCGACGAAGCGTCTGGACGAGATGCGGAGGTCGAACCCGACGGGCATCCTGATTGGCGGTTACGGCTGGGTGACGAATCTGAAGCCCGCGCCCCCTATGACGCCGCAGACGCCGCCGCCGAATGAGCAGGGCGACCTTTTCGGCGTCGCAAGTAATCCGGGCTACACGCACACGCCGTCGCTGGCGCACGCGGCGACCGCCGCCGTCATGCGCAGCGGCCACCTGACGCATTCCGACCCCGACACGAAAGACCTGCTCTCCATAGACCTCTCGTCCGAGCGCGTGCGGCTGGCGAGCTGGCTGCTCGACGGCGTGCGGCAGGGGCAACCGCTGGGCGCGCTGCTCGGCTATCGCTTCGAGCGCCGCCTGCGCGACGCGGGGCTGGCACAGTTCATACGCGGCTTCCGCGAGATCGCGCCGCTCGTGGCCCAGAAGCTCGCGCAGACGGAGCAGCCCGCCGAATCCGTCTCGGTCGAAGCCATCGCGGCCAACAACGTCGTGGACGGGCTGGCGCTTCAGCGCAAGTGGCAGAGCGCGGTCAACAATCCGATTCCCACGCTCGGCCCACTCGGGACGCTTTTGCGCGATCTCAGGAAGCCACCCGATCCGATTCAGTTCATGCAGGCGCAGGCGGCGCTCGAAGCCGAGTTGAATCTGCTGGACGACGCGGTGGACGCGGTCAGCGACGCGCTCTTGGCCGAAAGCGTCCACCACGCCGTGCAGGGCAACCCGTTGCGCACGGCCAGCACGCTTGAAGCAATCGTCGGCGGTGCGCCGCCGCCGCCCGAACTCGAAGTCGTCAGCACGCCGCGCACCGGCGCTGGGTTGACGTACCGTTTGGTGGCGCTGTTCGACGGCACTCCCAGACTGCCGCCCGCGTGGCGGCAGCCCGCCCGAGCCGACCGCGCCAAAGCCGAGCCGCACCTGAACGCCTGGGCGGCCAAACTGCTCGGCAACCCGGCCAAAGTGCGCTGCGTCGTCGAACGCTTCGCCCCCGAGACGGGCGCGACCCTTGAGGCGAAAGAGTTCCGGCTGGGCGACCTGCGACTGTCGCCGCTCGATTTCATCTACGCCATGCAAGGCGACCGTGACGCGCAACTGGCCGAGATCGAACAGCGCATCTTCTACGCAATGAGGCGTTCGCCTGACGGCTTCGCGGCGGACGCCGACCTGCGCCTGGACACGCGGCGCGGCGTCGGATGGGCAGCCGATGAGGTGAGCTACGCAGAGTTTGCCGAACTGGTTCGCACGGCGCGCAGGCTGATTGTAGGCGCGCGTGCATTGGACGCAAGCGATCTGAATCTGCCCGATAGAAGTCAACCGGCGGCCGTCAACGTCGCCGAGTTGAATGTGCGCGCCAACAACGCCGAACAAGCCTTGCGTCGCATCCAGGCCGACTTACAGCCGTGGCTGGAAAAACCAGCCGAGGCCGCCGACCTCGAATCGTTACGCGACGCCTTGCTGCGCGCCGCACACTTCGGCGTGGCGGGCGCGGTCCCGCTTTCCGCCACCGGCGACGCCGCCGCCGAGCGCGACGTGTTGCTCGTTCAGACAAACTCTGTTGCGAAGGAAGTGGCGCAACGCGTCGAACGGCTCACGGCCTTGAAAGCTGGTTTCGACCCTCAGAGCGCCGAGACGGACGCCGTTCGCGCTCAACACGTCAACCGTTTGCGGGCCGCGTTCGGCGATGCGTTCCTCGTCCTGCCGCGCTTCGTGCCGGGCAACGCCGCGGAGTTGGCACAGGCTTTGGCCGACAGCGCGAAGATTCAAGACAACGACACGCTGGCGGCCGTCAACTGGTTTCAGCGCGCGGCCCGAGTGCGCGAAGGCGTGGCGCGGCTAGACGCTTCGCTCGGCTACGCCGAGGCGCTGGACACAGGCGAGCGGCTCAGCCTGACAATCGCGCAGCTTCCTTACGTCGCGGACGACCGCTGGGTCGGGTTGCCTTTGCAGTCCGGGCGAGCGCTCTCCACCTCAAGGTTCTCGCTCGTCGTGCAGTCGCCGGGGCAACTCGACGTGAGTCAACCGCTGGCCGGCTTACTGATTGACGAATGGGTGGAGGCGGTGCCGAGCCCGAGCGAGACGACCGGCGTGGTCTTCCAGTACGACCAGCCCGACGCCTCGCCGCCGCAGTGCATATTGCTGGCCGTGCCGCCGGACCTGGAGCAGCCCTGGAACCTGTGGACGCTGCAACAGGTCTTGCTGGAGACGCTCGACCTGGCGCGCATCCGCGCCGTCGCGCCCGAAGCGCTCGACGAAGTCGGGCATTATCTGCCCGCGCTCTACTTCGCCACGAACGACGCGGGCGACACCGTCTCGACCGATTTTTCCAAACTCAGGTAGCGCAACCGGCGGGCCGGAGGACAATCACTATGGCTTCGATTACTACATGGATGAGGCTTGAGCCGCGCGGCCGCAGCGCCGAGATGAACAACGGGCTACAGGCGCGCATCTACGACCCGCTCTGGCTGCTGGCGCGCCAGTGGCAGGTGGGCGAGTTTCAGGGCGAAGACAACGGCTCGCCCGCGTCGGCGCGTTGGCGCGGAGAAGTCGCGCGTCTGACACGCTATCATCCGGGCGCGCTCGACCGCGAGACGCCCGTCGAAGGGCAGATGTACGACGGCGGCCGCGTGCCGCTGGAGACGCTGGTCGAGCGCGAGCGATTCAGGCCACAGGCGGACCGGCCTGAGCGTCTGCGCTTCGCCGCCGAGGCCGGCCAGCACTTCCTGCGGATGCTCGAACAACAGCCGATGTCGCGTAGCTACCGCAACCTGTTCAAAACCAAATACCCGTTTCCCCCGCTCGACGCCGACCAGCGCGCCGCGCTCGACGCCGATAGTCAGAGCTTTCTGGACCTCGTCGCGCCTCGCGTGCCCGACGGCCGCGCGCTCTACGCCGCGTTGAGCAAGTCGCTGAGCGCGGCGGGAGGCCGCCGGCTCCCGCCCGACCTGGCCGTTGCGCAGGCGGACGTGGCGGAAGTGCAAGTGGCGGCCGAAGCCTGGCTTCGCTGGTACGAGTCGCTCGTCAGCGAGCCGGGCGGCGCTAACCCGGCCTGGGTCGCAGAGAGGATGGAGTACAACTTTTCGGTGGCGGCGCGGACGAATGCCGGCGAGAAGGTGCTGACCGCGCTCGAATATTATTCGGGGCAAATGGACTGGCACGACTTCAACGTGAACGACGGGGCTTCGTTGCGCGCGAGCGGTGACGGCCCGGCCGCGCCGCTCACGCGGACGGTGATTCCCGCCCCGGTCAGTTATCGCGGGATGCCTGCGGCGCGCTTCTGGGAGTTTGAAGACGCGCAGGTGGACTTCGGCGCGGTTGACGCGGGGCCGGAGGAATTGGCGCGGATGCTGCTCGTCGAATTCGCCATCAGCTACGGCAACGACTGGTTCGTCATCCCCGTCGAGTTGCCCGTCGGCTCTCTGTGCCGCACACACTCGCTCGTCATCACCAACACCTTCGGCGAGCGCATGCTGATTCGTCCCTCTCACGAGTCGGAGGGGCCGGGCGCGGCCTGGCGCATGTTCCAACTCTCCTCGACGCCGCAACCCGGACAGGCGACGAGCGTGAGCAGCGAGAACGCCAATCTCTTCTTCCTGCCGCCGACGCTGATGAAGAGTGTGGAGGGCCGACCGCTCGAAGAGGTCTTAATGTTGCGGGACGAGATGGCGAACATGGCGTGGGGCGTGGAACGCGTGATTGAAAGCGCGACCGAGCGCCCGCTGAATCGTTACGAGCAGTCGCGCGCCGCATCCGCGCCGGCCAGCGCACAAGAGACTGTGGCGTTGACTTACCGGCTGGCGACCGACGTGCCCGATTACTGGGTGCCGCTGCTCCCGGTGCAGAGCGCCACGGGCTTGCGTCTCAAACGTGGCGCGGTGCTCAAGCCCGACGGCCCACCCACACCTGTCCGAGCGCGCGGGCGCATCTTGAACCCTGAGCCGCCGAACCCGACCGTCTTGATGATGCACGACGAGGAGATTCCGCGCGAAGGCATACGCGTCACACGCCACTACCAACTCGCGCGCTGGCTCGACGGCGCGACACACCTCTGGATAGGCTGCCGAAAAGTAGTCGGTCGCGGCGAAGGTTCGAGCGCGTTGACTTTCGATACTATCGAACCCTAGCTTATAGAGAAGAACAAGGTAGGAGCTTAAGCGTTAATGCGAACCGGATGGGAAGGTTGCTTTGTATCGCAACTTTCCCATCCGGTTTCGTATCAATCGAGCAAATTTCCAAAGAGTTTAACGCAATCAGAAGTTCAGCTTGACGCCGAACTGGAATTGGCGCGGGTCGAAGGCGGCGGTCGGGCGGCTGTAGAAGCGGCCGCTGCCGTCGCGCTGGTCGAAGGCGTTCACGTCCTGGAAGAAGGGCGACGCGGCGGCCTCGTTGAAGCGGTTGAAGAGGTTGAAGCCCTCCGCGATCAGGTCGAGGCGGACGCGCTCCGAGAAGCGCAGCGTGCGCGTGAGGCGCAGGTCGAAGGAGGCGTAGCCGTGCGTGATGCCGCGGTTACGTCCGAGGCTGCCGCTCGTGAACGGCGTCGTCGGCGCGAAGAGCGTGCCGTCGTCCGTCACGCTCGGGCGGTCGTTAGAGCTTTGCAGGTCGCCGTTGGTGTCCGAGCCGGTCAGGATGTTAAAGGGCCTGCCGGACGAGATTTCGACAATCGGCGCGACCGTGAAGTCCGCGAAGAAGCGGCGCGCGAAGCCGCCGTCACGCCACGAGACGGGCGAGGTGATGACCGCGCTGAAGACGAAGCGGTGCCGCTGGTCGAAGAGCGAGTCGGCGCGCTCCGCGCGGAAGTTGCGGTTGTCCTGCGGCTTCAAAAGTGTTTGCAGGTCGCTTGAATCGTCAATCGAGTGCGACCACGTGTAAGAAGCCAGGAACTGGAAGTTGTTCGAGAAGCGGCGCTTCAATTCCAGGTTCATGGCGTTGTACGTCGAGTTGCCGTCCGAGAGCTGCGCGCTCACGTCGCCGAAGGGCGAGATCGCGCCCGGCGTGCGCAGGGTGTTCGCCGCCCCGATGGCCGCGTCGAAGACCGCCTTCGACACCGCGCCGCCCGTGATCGAAGAGACGAAGAAGTAGTTCGGCGATGCGGGGCGGAAGAAGTTGGCCGCAATCGGGTTGACCACGCCCTGGCCCAGCGCGTTGACGCCGACGAGGCCCGGAATGATGACCGTGAAGCCGGGGGGGCAGCCCGCGCCCGGACAGGCCGTCGGCAACTGGAAGAAGAGCGCCTCGGCGTTCGAGGCCGGGTTGCGGAAAGCGAAGCGCCGGAAGTTTTGAATCAACAGGTCTGTCCGCGGCGCGTTCACGTCCTGCGGGTGCGGGAGGTGGTGCGCGCCGACGAAGATGTAGCTCGCCGAGAGCGACATGTTCTTCGAGACCTGGCGCTCGATGGTGAAGTTGGCCTGGTTGGCGTAGGCGTACTCGAAGTCTTTACCCACGGCCAGCGTGAACGGCAGAATTGGTCCGAAGCCGACGAACGTCTGGTCGTTGAAGCGAACGCGGCCGGGCAGGTACTGCGAAGTGGGCGCGACGCCCGGTGTCGTAAAGCCCGGCGGGCAGATGGCGTTGTTGCTCGCGGGCGAGCAGACCGTGCCCTGGAAAATCTGCAACAGGTTGAGGAGCGCCGTGGGCGCAGGGCTGCCCGGCAGGACGTTGGTGTACTGCTGCTGCTGCGCGGCGTCCGCGATGTCAGAGTTGAAGGCGACGGCCAGGAGCGGGTGGTCGTAGAAGAGGCCGTAGGCGGCGCGGAGAACGGTCTTGCCGTCGCCCGTCACGTCCCAGGCCAGGCCGAGGCGCGGTGCCCAGTTGTTCTTGTCGCGCGGGAAGCCTTGCTGCACGCCGACCACGTCCTGAGCGGCTTGCAGGTCCGCGGCCGAAAGCTGTATGCCCGAGAGCGGGTCCGTGAAGCCTATCGGCGCAATCGTGTCGGTCAATTCGATGTCGTAGCGGACGCCGTAGTTGAGCGTCAGATTACGCGTCACCTTCCAGGAGTCCTGTGCGAAGAAGGCGAGCGGGCGATTCTTGATAGAGCTGTTCGGGTTGCCGAAGCCTTCGATGAAGACGCCGGGAAAGCCAAGGCCGTAAGACTGGACCGGCTCGATGGCCGGGGGGGTGCGGCACACGGGGTCGGCGGTGCAGTTGGCGGCCGACGCTCCCGTGAGCGCCGGAAGAAAGCTGTTGATGGTGCTGCCGGCCACGCCGCCGAAGTTGAAGAGGCCGGGGAAGTTCAAATCGAATCGCGCGTCAATGTCAACGAAGTTAAAGTCAGCGCCGAACTTGAAGGAGTGGTTGCCGCGAACATAGTTGACGTTGTCGGCGAACTGGAAGCGCTTCTCCGTGCGGTCCACGGGCGAGAACGGGTTCGAGCCGAGGAAGGCCGTGCCGATAATCTGTATGGCCGTGCCGGGAATCTGCGAGTCGAACGTCGCGTCGCGCTTGCCGAAGCTGAAGCGCGCCTCGTTGACAACCGAATTCGAGAGCGTGGAGGCGAGCGAGGCCGAGAACGAAGTGTCGCGCAAAGTCTGTATGCCCGTGCGCGAGAAATCATTCTGCCCGAGCGTCTGGTTCTGCGACTCGTCCTGAATGCCGGTCAAATCCGACGGGTTGTAGCCGAAGCGCAGGACCAACTGGTTGCTGTTGTTGAAGCGGTGGTCGCCGCGCAAGCTGAAGAACGTCGTCTCCTCGGAGATGGGGAAGACGCGCAGCAGACTGTTGAGCGGGCGGAACGCAATGGCCTGCCCGTCCGCGTTGACGGTCGTGAAGTTGGGCAGAGCGCCGTTGTTCGCGAGCGACGGAACGGGCGTGCCGGAGATGAAGAAGCGCGGGCCGATGATCTGGCCCGCCGGGACGCCGCCGCCGGGGCTGCGCAGCGTGCTGAAGCCGTTGAGCCCGATCTGGCCGCCGGTCGAGGCAAAGTAAGCGTAAGTGATGGCGCGCTGCTGGCGCAAAGGATCGCCGCTCCCCAACTCGTTCAGGACGAATGCGCGCTGCCCGGCGGTGAGGTTCGTGAACGTTTGGGGGCCGAGCGCGCCGACGGGAATCGTCAGGCTGCTCGTCAAATTCCCCACCACGTCAGACGTGAAGAAGCCAGACTCCTGGCGGCGGCGCTGCTCGAAGCTGGCGAAGAAGAAGGTGCGGTCGCGGACGATGGGGCCGCCCAAAGTCGCGCCGTACTGGCCGCGCGTGAAGGGCGGCTTCTTGCCGGGGTCGTTGTCAATCAGCGGGGCGAAGGCGTTGCGCGCCTGGATGGACTTGTGGCGGATGAAGCCGAAGATGTTGCCGCGGAATTCGTTCGTTCCAGACTTCGTGACGACGTTGACGATGCCGCCCGTCGCGCGCCCGAACTCAGGCGCGTAAGAGTTGGTCGCCACCTGATACTCCTGGACCGCCTCCTGCGAGACGGTCGAGCGCGCGGCGTTGACGGAGTTGTCCGTGTAGTCTGCGCCGTCCACTTGTACGAGCGTGGAGCGGCCGCGCTGGCCCCCTATGTTGAGGCCGGAGGTCGGGGCCGGGCCGATGGGGCGGCCGTTGTCGCGCCCGACGGTCGAGATGGTCAGCGCGAACCCGGTCGCGCTCCGCTCGTTGATCGGCAAATTCTCGATTCGCTGCTGCTCGATGGTGTTGGCGACAGCCGTGCGCGTCGTCTCGACGACGGGCTGGTCCTCGGTGGTGATGTTGACGACATCGGTGAGCTGTCCGACTTCGAGCGTCACGTCCAAGTCGGCGCGCGCGCCGACGGTCAGCTTGTAAGAAGGCACGACCGCTTTCTTGAAGGACGCGGCCTCGACCGTGACTTCGTATTCCCCCGGCGGCAGGCTGACCATCTGGTAGTAGCCGTCGTCGTTCGTTTTCGCTTCGCGCGAAAAGTTGGTCGCGGGGTTGCGCGCCGTCACGGTCGCGTCCACGACGACCGCGCCGTTGGGGTCGCGCACGAAGCCTTGCAGGTCAGCAGCGTTTGACTGAGCCTGTCCGAAGGCGGCGGTCGCGGAGGCCAAAAGAGCTAAGCACACAACGATGAACCGGACGCAGAGGACGCGCAGGCACTGCTGGGGGAACACACGCATAATGGTCTTCTCCTTGCAAATCAAAATGGAAGGCAACGGCATACTTGCCCTGCAAAGACAACTGTCCCGAACGGCGGGCAGTGTTTGACTCTGGCCCACGTTGCGAGAGCAGAAATTTAAAAATCGTCTTGAAGCGATGATAGGCTTCCCGGCACCGGGAGTGACGTGGCGCTCGCCCCCTTGCGAGTTCGAGAGCGAGGGGCGTCGCCATTTTCAGCACCGGAAGCGAATTCTTCCAACGAACGCGCCGTGTTTGTACCGCAAAACACGTCCGCGTGGCAAGTATTAAAAGGCAAGGCGGAATGCGGAATGATGAATGATGAATTAATAAGCTTTTGTCTTTCATTCCGCATTCCGCATTGCTTTCGACGCGAGCGGGTGGGCGCTCGCGTCGATGGCCCGCGCGTGCGGCTAAGGGGCCGCAGGAAATGCGGGCGTAATGGTCGCGCCGAGGTCGCGCAGGAAGCCCAGGACCGCGCCGGCCCCCATCCCCGTTCTGTAGACCACGTCGCGCCAGGTGATGTTGTCTCTTTTCTCCAAACTCTGAACGGCGTCGAAAGCCACGACCGCCGCCGTGCCCTTCTCGCCGTCGGTGCGGACGACGTAGAAATAATCCTCGCCAATCTGGTCTATGTAGCCTTCGAGCTTCCTGCCGCTCAGCAGCTTGACGCGGACGCGCGTTTTAACACGCGCCCCGATCTTCTGAACTTTGGCCCTGACCTGAATCGCACGCCGAACGCCCGCGCGCTCACCCTGCGCGCGCGCCGAATCATTTACTCCGAGCAGCAGAAACAGAATCGCGCCGAGCACCACGGGTCTTGATTTTTTACTCACGACTAATTGTTCCTCACTTGGTTGAGCGATCATCCTCGGAAACTCACGCGCGCCGTCTCAGTGAAAGACGAGGCCGATGCCGACGCGGAAGTTGTCGGTCGAGTTGTTGAGGATGGTCGCCTTGTGATAATCGAGCTGGATGACACGCAGGTCTATGCGTTCGTTCAGCCTGATGTCGAGTCCGCCGCCGACAGCGCCGGCCGCCCCCCAGTAAGAGCGCGTCTTGAAGTCTAAAATTATTTGGCCCGACGCGGGGTTCTGGGAATAGGTGTCAACGCGCTCTCTGGTGAGCGCCGAACCGATTGAGAGGTGTGCGAACGGCTTGAGGAGCTTCGTGCCCCTGCCGTTGTCCTTCAGTTGAACGCCGCCCATGAAGTTGTAGATTGAAGTCTTGAGGTGCGGGTCGTCTGAGTTCACGACGGCCCCGGGCAAGGGGTTGAAGCACTCGTGCCTCGGCGAAAACTGGTCCGACGTGCCCTGTCCGGGCGCGCAGAAGTCGTACTTCTTATCGTAGCGCGCGAGGTCGAATCTGAGGCCGAAGTAACGCTTGAGGTTGAACGTGGCGGCGTTGCTGATTCCGCGAAAGCTCTCGAACGACGCCCCTTCGCCGAGTGGCTCCGGCCTCTCCAGAACAAAATACGAGTGGCCGTGGTAGACCTCGAAGCGGTTGTAACCGTCCAACCTTTGCGCCGTGGCGAAAGTCGCGCAGCAAGTGACCAGGGTTGCCGCAAGAAATAGTTTCCGCATGGCGTGCTCCTTTTGCGCGAGGCAGCCTCTGTCAGTCCCGCCTGCCGCAAGCGGGCGTACCGATTGCGGATTGTAGATTGCGAATTGCAAGACCGCTCCCTGATCCTCAATCCGAAATCCGCCCGCAAATATCGGTACGCCCTTACCGCCTGCGGTACTGAGATGAATTCACTTCACTCAACTGTTCCGGCTCGACTTCTGTTGCTGCCGTCAAATGCTTTGCCCTACAATGGGCAACGCTCGTTCGACCCTGAAGAATCTATCCCTGATGGCTGTCCTATTTCGGCAGCACACACTAGCCAAAGAACGAGGGGGAAGTCTTTTAACTTCACTTAAATAGTTCTGAAAGATTCCTGAAACACTCCTTAAAGGCCGTTATGAGCGCACGCCCTCCTCGCTTCTATGACTTCGGCCCTTTCCGCCTTGACCTGGCAGAGCGCCGCCTGCTGCGCGGGGCCAGGCCCGTCCAACTCACGATCAAAGCCTTCGAAACGCTGCTCGCCTTAGTCGAAGGTGACGGGCGCGTTATCGGCAAAGACGAGTTGATCGCGCGCGTCTGGCCCGACGCGGTCGTCGAAGAGGGGAGCCTCAACGTCAACATCTACACCTTGCGCCGCGCGCTCGGCGAGACGCAGGGCGGCGCGAAATACATAGAGACGGTCCCGCGACGCGGCTTCCGTTTCGTGGCCCAGGTGCGTGCCACGAGCGACGCAAGCAAGACGAGTAAAAACGGCCGCGGGGCCGAGCGCACCGTCGCCGGGAATAAGCGGCAGCCAATCGCCGCCGCGCCCGGCTCGGACCACGCGGACGGCGCGCGGGCCATGCGCGCGCGCAAGGTGATTGACTCGCTGGCCGTGCTCCCGCTCGTCAACGCGGGCCACGACGCCGAGATGGAATATCTTTCCGACGGCCTCACGGAGAGCATCATCAACAGCCTGTCGCAATTGCCGCAGTTGCGCGTCATGGCACGCAGCACCGTCTTCCGCTACAAGGGCCGCGAGCTTGACCCGCAGGCGGTCGGGCGCGAGTTGGGCGTCCGCGCCGTCCTGACGGGCCGCGTCATACAGCTCAATGAGAACTTGATTATTCGCACCGAACTGGTGGACGTGGCCGACGGCTGGCAGCTCTGGGGCGAGCAATACAACCGCAACTCGGCGGACCTGCTCGCCGTGCAGGAAGAGATTTCGCGGGAGATTTCCGAAAAGCTCAGGCTGAAACTTTCGGGCGAGCAGAAGAAGAGATTAGCCAAGCGCTACACGGAGAGCACCGCAGCTTATCAAACCTACTTGAAGGGGCGCTTCTACTGGAACAAGCGCACGCTCGAAGGCTTGCGCCGCGGCGTCGAATATTTTCAGCAGGCCATACGCCTCGACCCTGATTACGCGCTGGCCTACGCGGGGCTCGCAGACTCTCACCTCCTGATGGGTTCTGTCGAGTACGGCGCGCTTCATCCGAAAGAAGCTTTGCAGAGCGCGAAGATCGCGACGCTCGAAGCGTTAAGACTTGACGGCACTCTCGCGGAGGCTCACGCGTCGCTCGGCTACGTCAGGCTCTTCGACTGGGACTGGTCGGAGGCCGAGAAGGAGTATCGTCGGGCCGTCGAGTTGAATCCCAATTACGCGACCGCTCATCACTGGTACGCGCTTTACCTGACGGCGATGGGGCGACACGCGGAGGCCGAAGCCTCGATCAAGCGCGCGCAGGGGCTCGACCCGCTCTCGCTCCCGATAGGCGTCGGCGTGGGCTGGCACTTTTTCCTGACGCGCCAGTACGACCGCGCGATTGCCGAATACCAGGGCGCGCTTGAGATGGAGCCCAACTTTTACATGGCGCATCTCTGGCTGGGCCTGGCCTACGCGCACAAGGGGATGTTCGCGGAAGCGCTGGCCGAGTATCTTAAAGCGACGGAGCTTTCGGGCGGGAGCCCGCTGACGCTCGCGGCGCAAGCACACACCTACGCGCTCCTGGGCGAGCGCAAGCGTGCCCGCGGCTTGCTCAAAGAGTTGCAGAAGCTTTCAGAAGAGAGGTACGTCTCGCCCTACTACATCGCGGCCGTCCACACGGCCCTCGGCGAGCGCGACGAGGCGTTCGCGTGGCTCGACCTCGCATACGAGAATCGTTCCGAAGGGATGGTCTGGCTCAAAGTTGACCCAACGCTCGACAGCCTGCGCTCGTCGCCTCGCTTCGCGGACCTCATGCGCGGCGTCCGCCTCACGGCTTAACAGTTACTGCTTTCCGCTAAGAACGACTATTTCACGCAAAGGCGCAAAGGCGCTAAGAAAAGTTCAATTGTTTTCTTAGCGCCTTTGCGTCTTTGCGTGAGACTCTTCCTGATTACTTCATCTTGAAGGAATCGAAGAAGGACTGCACCGCGGGCGAGTCCAGGTCCGCGCGGTTGTAGGCCAGGTAGCCGACCTGATAAGCGCGCGGCTTGTCCAGGATGAAGTTGAAGCGGACGTAGTAGGGCTTGCCGCCGCTGGCGGCCGAGCCGTAGATAGCCAGCCCTGTACGCCCCTGCACCGTTATGTCTTCCTGCTTTTCGAGAGTCGCGCTGATGTTTCTGAGCGAGCCGTCGCGCCCGTCCTCCAACATCTTCTTCGGCGTCCGCCCCTCGAACGCCGACTCCGGGAAGTCTGAATAGCCGACGATGAACGCGCCGTTCGGTTTCTCTGACAGCAGCATGTTCAACTCGACCGGGCCGGCGAGCGTGGGCTGCGTCTGCTTCGTTGGCTTGAACGCGGGATAGTCCGAGGGCAGCGTGACGCTGAAGCGGCCGTTGGGGTCGTTGTACGTCTGGCCTGCTGCTGTCGAACCGGTCCCGCGAGGCGAGGCCGAGGGAGTCGAGCCGGGGCCGCCGCCCGTGGTCGTCGTGCCGGAGCCGCGCGTGGCTAAAATTATCCCGACGACGGCCGCGATTAATCCGAGCGCGCCCAACAGAATCCACGGCAGCGGGCTTTTCTTCGGCGCAGGCGCGGGAGCCCATTGAGGCGGCGGAGGCGGCGACGAATAAGGAGGCGGCGAGGTCGGCTGCGGATAGCCACTCGTCGGCGTCCCCTGCAACATCTCCGTCGGGGCCGCGCTTCTGTTGTATCCACCGCCAGACTGCGGCGGCGGCATGCCCGGCGGCGCGCCGACCAGAGTCGTGCCGTCCTCAAGGCAAAAATTCTGCGTGTCGTCATACGTCTTTTGGCAAGCCGGACAGATTCTCATAAGTCTCCTCTAAAATTTCTGGTCGCACACAGGCGAGAAGTTATCACAATTTGCGTCCAAGTCAGTACCGCCTGCCGCAAGCGGGCGGGTTCTCAACGCGGCATAACCGCCCGCTTGCGGCACGCGGTACTGACTTGGA
>DATFCB010000579.1:0-4088 GCA_035253525.1 Pyrinomonadaceae bacterium
GCCTGAGCGCGATGACGACGAGGGCGCGCGCAACGCCCGCATCCGGCTCTAAAGCCTGCGCGCGTGTGAAGAGATCAAGCGCAGCGCGCAGGCTCTCCGGCGTTCCTTGCTCAAAACGAATCTGCGCGAGGTTGACGAGCGCGCTCGGCTGATTCCGGTCCAGTTTGAGCGAGGTCTCGAACTGCTTGACCGCCTCCTGAACGCGCCCGAGGCGCAGCAGGATCGCGCCGTGATTGTTGCGCGCCGACGGCAGCAGCGGCGCGCTGATGGCCGCGGCTGCGAAGTGGCGCTCGGCCTCTTTCAACTCGCCCGCGCGGTCGCTCATGATGCCCAGGTAGGTGTGCGCCGTCACGTTCTTCGGGTCGAGTTCGAGCGCGCGTGTGAAGAGCGTGCGGGCCGCGCTCTCGTCGCCCCGGTCGAAGGCGGCCACGGCCTCCTCGACCATCTTCTCGGCCGCGCCGTCGCCTGCGGCGCGCGCCGCGCGTTGCTGCCCCTGCTGCGCCCGCACGGTCTGCGCGCCCGCACAAACGGACGCGGCGAAGACGCACAGGAAGGCGCACGCCAGAAAATTTCGCACATTAAAACTTGAGCGCGACATGCCAGGTAAAACGTCTCACATTCCTTGCCATTGCGCAAAGCCGCCGAGTCAGTACCGCGAAGAGCGAACGGCGCGAGAAAAGTCAGTTCAGACTCATCCCGCGCCGCTCGGTCTACGAAGGCCAAGACTCGCGCCCTAGAAGACAAACCGTCCGCCGACCTGAATGCGGCGCGGCTGGAAGATGTCGCCGTTGCGGGTCGAGATGCCGAGGCCGTTGATATCGTCTATGTTGACGTTGGGCAAACCGAACCGCCCGCGATTGAAGAGATTGAAGACCTCCATGCGAATCTCGAAGTAGGTCGTCTCAGTGATGCGCGTCTTCTTCATGAGGCTGATGTCCTCAGAGAAGAAGGGTTGCCCACGCAACTCGCTGATGCTCGGCTGGGCCGTCCCGAAGAACCGTGTCGGGTCCGCATAGTAGGCTATGTAAGCCGGGTTGATGGTCGCGCCGTTGTCGAGCGAAATCGGCGGCGCGGTGCGGTAATCCGGCGGGCGCGCGAACGCTGCCGGGTTCAGGTAACGATACTCCGTGCCCGTCGCAGGGTTACTGGTGTAGAAGTCTGCCCCTGTGAAGTTAGGCCGCAGGTTGCCGCCAAAGCCGACGAGCGTCAGGAAGTCTCGCTGCCCGCCAGCGATAAACGGCACGAGCGCCGGGCCGCTGCGGTAGCGGTGAATGCCTGTCAACTGCCAGCCGCCGACCAGCCGGTCAACGAGGCCGCCCTCATTCAGGAACCGCTTGCCCTTCCCGAACGGGAACTCGATGATGTAATTGAAGACCAGCGAGTTCGGGAGACTGCTCGGCGAGATGGAGTTCAGAGAGGAGCGGTCATACGGGTTCTGCACCACGCCATTAAGCGGCGAGTCGCCGAACACGTCTTCGGCCGCGTCTCCGGTCAGCCTGGCCTTCGTGTAGGAGAGTCCGAACTGTATGCCCTGCGAGAAGCGGCGCTGCAAGTCAATCTTGAGCGCGTGATAGGAACTCTGCCCCTCGCTCTCCATGCGGTTGTTGATGATCCCGTACTGCGGGAACGGCCTCAGCGCCTGGGCCACGGTCCCGTTCAGGTTCCCGCCCGCGTTGTTAAAGCCAGGGTAGATGGCGTTCGGGTCAGCCGGCAGGTTGAAGCCGAGGCTCGCCGCGAAGGCGCGCTCGGCCGGATTAACGTCAACCAGCCGTTTTCTCAAGAGCGATTCCCCAAGCTTCAGGGCATCGAGCGGCAGCTTGTTAACCGGGTTGAAGTTCGACTTCAGGCGCGTGCCCTTGCTCCCGATGTAGCCGACCTGGAGGGCGAAGTTCCAGGGCAACTCGCGCTGGATGTCCAGGCTCCACTGCGCCGTGCGGCCGGCTTTGTAGTTCTTGTTGAAGTAGTCCATGTTGGTGTCCAACTGGCCGACGGCCTGGTCAGCCGGGTTGGGCAACGGGAGCAGCGGGAAGTTTTCGAGCGTGACGAAAGATAGGAGATCGCCGTTAATCACGGTCTGGCCCGGGTTGTAGCCGAGGAAGCCCGCGTTGCCGAAGTCGTTGTAGATGACCGGCGCGTAGTAGATGCCGTAGCCGCCGCGCACGACCGTCCGGTCATTAACCGAGTAGGCGAAGCCGAAGCGCGGCCCGAAGTTCGTCTTGTCCGGCTCGATGAAGCCTGGGAACTCGGCCTGGATGCCGCCATTCGTGGCGTCGGCGCTGACGATGGCACCAAGACGGCCGCCGGCCGCCGGGTTTGGCACGTCCGGGTCGAAGGCGCGGTAGCGTCCGCGCGACTCCTCGCGCGGGCGACCATAGTCGTAGCGCAAACCGAGGTTCAAGGTCAGTCGCGGAGTCACCTTGAAGTCGTCCTGGAAGAAGAAGGCTTCGGAGAAGAAGCGCAAGCCAGGGTCAATCGTCTGGTTGCTGTTGAAGGCGAACTCCGTCCTTCCCGTGAGCAGGCTCGCGATGGGCCAGCCCTGGTTGAAGTCGTTGGTGTTGGCCGTCTGGTTACTGCGGAAGTTGAAGCGGCCTCCGATGTCGAAGTGGGCCGCGTTGTTTAGCTGCTGAATGCGCACCTCGCCGCCGAACTTCATCGAGTGGCGACCGCGAATGTAAGTCACGAAGTCGCTGAGGTGAACAGAATTGTCCCGGACGCGGTTGCTGAAGAAAGTAGAACCGCCGCTCTGGGCCGAGCGCGGGTCGAGCGAAGTCGCCGGATCGCCGTAACCGGGGAAACCGACTTGCGGCAAGCCCAGGTTCTGCGTCACGCCCGGCGCGATCCCGAGATCGGTGGCCCGGCCTTCACCGAACGTGAAGTTGCGGTTCGACACGTCCGAACGCGAGAAGCCGGCGTTGAAGTGGTTGAGCAGGTTCGCCGACAGTGTCCAGTCGTGCTGCAAGCGCGCATAGTAGGACTTGAAGAGTTGGTCCCAGACCCCGTCCGCGACGAACGGCTGGGGGAAGCGCGGGAAGCCGCCCTTGATGCTCGGCAGCTTGCGATACGTGTAGCTCAGGTTCAAGAGCTGGCGATCCGTGATCGTGTGCGTGAGCTTCGTCACGTAGTAGTCGGTCTGCGAGGTCGCCTGGGTCGTCGTGTTGAAGTTGCGGAAGACGGTCGAGCCGAGCGGGCCGGTCTGGTTCGGCAACGGGAACAGGTTGACGAAGTTCTGGCCGATGGTCGAGATGAGCGCGCCGCCCTGGTACAGGTCGAGCCGGTTGCCGGGAATCGGGTCGCGCCCGTTCGGGCTGAAGTTGGGTCGGGTCGGGTCGGGCTGAAACGGCAACTGGTTCGGGTTGTAAATCTGCACGGGGCCGCCGAAGAACTGAAGCACGTACGGGTCTGTCAGCAACTCCGAGAAGTCGCCCTGGCGCATCGCCAGGGTCGGGACCGTCAGGTCCACCGTCTCTGACTGTGACGTGCGGTAGCCGCCGTAGTTGAAGAAGAAGAAGGTGCGGTTGCGGAGGGTCCCCAACGGATTGCCGGTGCCCTCGCCGAAGCGCGGGAAGAAGACGGGGCCGCTGACGCTGAACCCGTAGTCGAACTGGCGGTCGAGCGGCTTCTCGCGGCCCAGAAGCCGGTTGCGGTCAATGTTGGAATTGAGCGCGTCGTTGATGTGGAAGAGATAAGCCTCGCCGTGGAAGTCGTTGCCGCCCGACTTGATCGTGAAGTTGATGACGCCGCCCGAAGAGTTGCCGAACTCTGAAGAGTACTGCGACGTGCTGATGGTGAACTCCTGAAAGGCGTTCGGCCCCGGCGCGACCTCGGAGAAGAACGTGCCGTTCTCGCCGCGGCGCGTCTGTGCGCCGTCAATCAGGATGTCCGCGCCGAGGCCCTGGCCGCCGGCGATACGGAAGTTGGTCGCGTTCGTGCCAGTGCTGCCAGAGGTTCCGCCCGTCTGCCCGTTCACCGAGGTGACGCTGCTGTCCAGGAAGATGAAGGAGAGAGGCGAGCGCCCGCCGCTCTCGGCGGCCACCAGGAGCGGAAGCTCGCGGACCTGCTTCTCCGTCACGTTGAGTTGCTGCACGGGA
>DATFCB010000580.1:0-2198 GCA_035253525.1 Pyrinomonadaceae bacterium
CGGCCCGGTCGTTGAGCGCCTATTTTCCAAGTTAGAGAGAGTCACACTCACACAGGGCGAGGTCGTTCAGGAGCCAGAGAGCCTGATTGAGTACGTCTACTTCCCGGAGACGGCCGTCTTCTCCATGCTGGCGATGATGCAGAACGGCGACACGGTCGAAGTTGGTCCCGTCGGCGACGAAGGGTTGGTCGGGCTCAGGGTCTTCCTCGGGGCGGATACGGCCCGCTATCAGGCGCTCGTGCACGTCGCGGGCACGGCCATGCGGACGAGGTCGGACGCGCTCAGGGAAGCATTGTCCGCAGAGGAGAGCGCCCTGCCCCGCCTGCTGACGCGCTACACGCAGATGCTTCTAGCCATGACCGGCCAGTCCTCGGCCTGCAACAAGCTACATCGCCTGGATGAGCAACTGGCGCGCTGGCTGCTGATGATGGACGACTATGTGGGCGACGAGCTGCTGCTGACGCACGAATTGATCTCGCTGACCCTGGGCGTGCGCCGCGCCGGCATCAGCGACGCCGCCAACGAGATGAGGGACGCGGGGCTGATAGCTTACCAGCGCGGCCGCATCCGAATCCTCGACCGCACCGGGCTGGAACAAAGGGCCTGCGAGTGCTACCGCGCGATTAAAGAAGAGTATGACCACCTGTACGCCGACCTACCGCAGCTTTGACGAGCCGGCTAACACAGCCTGCCGATGATTAGCTCCTTCAAATCACCCATCGTCCGGCAGGCGTTGATCGCCTCTGCATCAATCAAAAGTTCCAGCCGCCCTCCTTCCTTCTTGAAAATGGCCGGCAACGTCGCGCCCGAAACCCCGTACAGACGCTTCAGTTCGTCCGCGTGTAAAAACTCGAAAGGTCTGTCGAGACTTTCAAGAAACTGTTTCCAACTCCCGCGCATACCGAACGCCGAGTAGGTCAACGCGCAGAGACGACACTGGTACGTTCGCGGGGCGAAGGTCTTGTGTGCCAGATCGGTCAGGGCGTTGAAGAGGCCGCTGTCGGCGTTATAGACGAAGACCAGCGGCGCGGATGTCTCTCTGTCGTCCATTTTATGATTCGCGCAGTTTCTCGCCTTCGCTCTTTCGCGGCGAGAGCGTCTCGTCCCGATTCAAATCAAGCTCTTCCTGCTTGGCGGGCGAAGAGCCTTCGGGCGGGTGGCCGAGGCCAATCTTGATCTCGCGCCACTTGAGCTTCAAATCTCGCCAGAGATGGCCCGGGGCCTTGTACCCGTAAGCCCTGTACTTGCCCGGCTCGACCTTCCCCTTCTCGCCGACGAAGCGTGCGAACTGGTCCGTCCATTCGTCAAAATCTTTGAAGACATCCGTCTCCGTCGCCATGTGCTCGGCCTGGTTGTCGCTGTACTTCTTCCCCCGCCCAAACTCCTTGTAACGCCAGAGGTGGTCAGGCACTTCGATGCCGCTGTAGCGACACTGCCAGACGAGTGGGGCGTAAGCGTCGCGGTCGTTCTCGAAGGGTTCCTTCTCGGGGTCGAAATATTTCTTGTGACGCAGGAGCCTGGGTCGCCCCGTTTCGGTCAACTCGTCGCCTCCGCCGTCGCCGTAGCAGAAGAAGGCGGCGGTGCGCCCTTCGAGATGATTGACGCTCAATTTCTTCCACTTCGCGGAGTGCTCAAGCTTCATGGCGAGTTCGGCGTTCTTGTGCTCGATCAAATCCTCGCGCGGGTTGCCGCCGTTCATGCAGACCAACCGGTCAAACATCAACTTCAGGTTCGAGGTCGGCGCGTACCAGTTAATCGGCCCGATAATCGCCCACGCGTCCGCCAAATCCAGCCGCGCGTACATGTCCAGGTTCCACATCAAGTCAGGCTCAAGCAAACTGCTTGGCTCATAGCAATTTCAAGGCCAGCAACAGAGCGCCATTGAAGTCGAGACGCAGGCGTTGCAGCTCTGTATGCGGGCGCGGGCGTAGACGTTGCCGAGGTCTTCGTAATCAATCTCCCATTCCGGCGGGAGGCGCTCGCTCATGCGCATCATCAGCGTGCGCGACTTTGAGTCAACGCCGGGGCAGTTATATTCCCGGCGGTCAGAGCCTGAGATAATCAGTACGCGGAAGGGGCGCTCGCTCGTCGGCAGTTTACCGCTCTCGTCGTTCGGCCTCATGCGCGTTCTCCCTCTGGCAAAAGTGCCTGGATTGGAACATAATCGAAACCTATTTCAAAACATTGCCGTTTAACTT
>DATFCB010000581.1:0-13148 GCA_035253525.1 Pyrinomonadaceae bacterium
AAATCATGGCGTGTGTCTGCCACGGAGGGCGCAGCGTCAACAACTGCAAATGCCTGCGGGCGCCTCGCACCGATTTTTGTTCTTGATTTGTTCGATAGCCCTGTTTAAGTCTCAGGCAGTGAGGCGGAGTGCCTGGAATACGGGAACTCATACGACGCGATGGGCAGCGGCGACAATTCGGGCTTCAAACACTTCAGCGCCTGGTATAAGAATCTGCTCAACTGGCTACCCGAGACCGGCGTTCAGAACGTGACGGCCAACGGAACCTACCGCCTGCAAGCGCACGATTCAGCGACCGCCGCGGGCCTGCGCGCGCTGAAAATCCAGATAGACGCCTCTACTTATTACTGGGTCGAGTTTCGGCAGGCGCTGACCGATAACAAGTGGCTCTCAGACGGGGCCGTCATCTACTGGGGCTACTCGACGAACAGGAAGAGCAACCTGCTCGACATGACGCCCAACTCGCCCGATAACGAGTGGGACGCCGCCCTCGGCGTCGGGAAGACATTCACAGACGCCAAAAACGGCATCAGGATAACGACTCTCTCCAGGACCACAACTGCGCCCGCAGCCCTCGAAGTATCCGTCACCTTCACCAACGGCTTCGCCCCGCTCGCTTTAAGCTCGCTCACTTTAAATAAGCCGTCGGTCGGCGGGGGCGGCACGGTCACGGGCACAGTAACCTTGACCGGCGCGGCCCCTGCGGCGGGCGCAGTGGTCACTCTGAGCGACAACCTCGCGGCCACGACTGTCCCGCCGAGCGTCACCGTCCCGGCCGGAGTTAAGACTAAGACGTTCACGATAACGACCACGGCGGTCACAAGCAGTCAGAGCGGAACTGTCACGGCCAGCTACGGCGGCGTCAGCAAGACCGCGCCGCTCGCGGTCGAGCCGAACGCGCTTCTTTCCGTCAAGGTGAATCCGATTTCGGCGGCCGGGGGAGTCAACGTCACGGGGACGGCTGTGCTCAACGGGCCAGCGCCGGTCGGCGGGGCCGTGGTCACCTTGAGCGACAACATTGCGGCCACGACTGTTCCTCCGAGCGTGACGATTCCCGCCGGGGCAAGCAGCAAGACTTTCACTATCACGTCCGTTATCGTGAATGCAGCCCAGACCGGAATCGTGACGGCGAAGCTGGGGGCCGTGACGAAGACGGCCGCGCTCACGATTCGCCCGCCCGTGTTCTCCTCGGTCAAGCTCAACCCGGCTTCGGTCGCCGGGGGCAACGATGTGACTGGCACAGTTTCTCTAGACGGCCCGGCACTCTCGACGGGCGCGGTCGTCACGCTCTCAGACAACCTGACTGCGGCCACGACCCCGGCGAGCGTCACTATTCCACCCGGCGCGAAGAGCGCAAACTTTACGATCAAGACTACATCTGTGACCGTGAAGCAGACGGGGACGGTGACGGCCAGCCGCGCCGGAGTCGTCAGGACCGCGGCCCTGACTGTGAGGCTCGTCGGCGTGCAGTCAGTAACAGTTTCCCCGAACCCGATTGCGGGAGGACGCAGCGCCACCGGGACCGTCACGCTTGAGAGACTGTCGCCAGCGAACACCGTCGTCACCTTGAGCGACAATCTGGCGGCCACGACCGTCCCGGCCAGCATCACCGTCCCGGCCAACACACTCAGCAAGACCTTTACGATTACGACGACGCCCGTCGTGTCGAATCAGGCGGGGACGCTGACCGCGACGGCGAACGGCGAACCACGCAGCCTCTCCTTGAAGGTCAACGCCGCCAGCACCACTCCGTCCCAACTGCTCTTGAATCCGGGCTTCGAGCTGGGGCGGGTCAACTGGGTCTCGAATAATATCAACAAGGTGATTACCAACGGCGTGACGCCGACGCACGCGGGCGCGTGGGTCGCCTGGCTGGGCAGTTTCAACGGGCTTGCAGGCACAGAGTTTTTGTCCCAGGACGTGACGATCCCTGCGGACGCAATCTCCGCGACTCTCAACTTCTACCTGCTGCCTATCTCCGAAGAGACGACCACGACATTGGCGAACGACACGCTGAAGATTCAGATCAGAAACACCGCCGGAACAATCCTCGCTACCCCCGCCACCTTCTCTAACCTGGACCTGCCGCTTTTCGGCTACGGCCAGCAAACCCTCAACCTTTCGGCCTACAAGGGGCAGACCATCCGCGTCTACTTTTTGAACACCTCCAACAGCAGCCTCTTCACCTGGTTCTTCATAGACGACGTGACACTCGACATCATGCGGTGACGGTTCTTTCATGCCTTGAGCAGACCCCGCCCATCTGGGTTAAGCTCAGCCTCAGTCTCTGTCGCGGGCGAAGCGTAGGAAATCTTCTACCAGATGAGGGTCCAGTTCACGACCCGCCATCTTCATGAGCGTGTCGAACGCCTCCGGCTTTGTCAGAGTCGGCTTGTATGAGCGCCTGGACCTCAGCGAGGTGTAAACGTCAACTACCGAAACGATGCGGGCCGCCAGTGGGATGGAGGTTCCGACCATTCCGTCGGGATATCCCGAACCGTCCCAATGCTCGTGGTGGTGTCGCACCGTCAGTCTGATGGTCTCCGACACATCCGGGAGTTTTGACAGTGCGGCCGCGCCGAAGGCAGGGTGCAGCGAGACGACCGCGCGCTCCTCCGCGTCTAGTTCGCCACTCTTCAACAGCACCGACGGCGCGATGAAATATTTACCAACATCGTGCAAGTGTGCGCCGGCTTCCAACTCTTCCAGCGTCGGCATGTCGTGCCGGCCGTCGCACCCGCACGCGACTGCGAACCTTCTCGCCAGGTTGGCGGTGGCGTGAGCGTGGGGCTGAACGTGTGCGAAAATCGCGGGTTGGGTCTTCTGGCCGACTGCGGCGATTATTCGGGCCACTTCGCGCAGACTGAATGCTTCGGCAGAGGTAGTGACCGTTCGGGTGAGTCTAAGACACTTCATCGCGACATCTCCTGACAGAGGGGTAACTGCTTTCGGAGATGCCTGTATTGCGATCTTTTCTCCGCACGAAGATAGGAAGGCAGTACAAGCCCGTGAAGGTTGGGGCAACTAAATGTAGTTTATGATCTTTCCGGCTGCTCCGGGGGTAGCATTCGTGTAGTGATTTCGTTGCGTTTAGATGGTGACGACCGGCCCGGCCCGGCGGAGATTCTGGTCCACCAACGCCCGCGGCGAGAGGTGGAAGAAGAGGTCAGTGGCTGCGGCTGGATTCGACACCGCCAATTTCAATCTCGACATCGTTGCGTTTACGAGCATCGGCTTTTCGTGAGCCGGGCTCGGCTATCTCGGCGCGAAAGGCAGTTGACTTAATGGCTATTACTTCTTGAGTCGGACGAACCAGAGCCTATTCACCTGGTTTTTCCTGGACGACGTGACACTCGATGTCATACTATGACGCCACCACCGAGCAGCTTTGCTCGCGCTCATTCTGAGTCCAGGTGCACCCTGCTTCGCGTCTTGAAACTACGGCGGGCCTAAAACCCAAGCCCGCCGTAATTAGCTTTACCCAAAAATAACTGACCCAGACTGAGGGCGGCTGATCTCGACACTTGTGAAATTCCCGCCGGGCGCCGGATTTTTCAGCGGTCCGCGCTTTCTTCTTAGGTCATCCTGATGCATACAAAAATAGTTCTTGTCGCTTCTCTCATCCTGCTTCTCGCGGGAACCTCGTTGACGGCCCAGGCGGGCGGCGGAGCCACTCTTAATCTCACCGACTTCGGCGCCGTCGGGGACAAAACGACGGACGACGGGCCGGCCCTACAACGCGCCCTGGATGCCTTGGCGGATGCCGGGGGCGGGACGCTGATCGTTCCGAAGGGCACGTACGCAATCCTCACGCCCGTTTCTAAGAATTTCACCGGACTTGCCTCCTCCGTCATGATCCTGGGTGTTGAATCGTCAACGCCGGTTAACACCAAAGCCTCGGGGGCCGAAATAAGCAAAGGGTTGGACTTGTCGTCGAAGTTCTACCCGAGGACGGGCACGGCGCAGGACGCGGTGCGCGTCACCGGGCTTCAGAGTTTTCTGATCAAAGACATAGCGTTCGTCGGTACGCCGGGCGTTACGACCGATGCCAAGAATACTCTCGTCGTCAACAATATCGGGGAAGCAGTCATCAGTCACTGCGAGTTTTATGGCCTGAGCACTCAGGTCGCCGGCGGATCAATTGTCATGGCGATAAGAAGCGTGCTCAAGTTCGAGCACAGTAAGGTCCTCGGGTCCACGGGCAACAGCGCGTATTATGTGCCCATCATCCAGAACCTTTACTGGAAGGGCATTCAGGTAATAAATTCCGCTTTCGTGGATTACGGCCAGGGCTCGGGATTTTATGGCAAGATGACCGTCTCTCCGATTTCGTGGATTAATATTGCCAACGCCGGCCCCATCACGAATGATTCGCCCCGCAGGGAAGTAATCATCCGCGATGTCTTCCTTGACGAAGGCGGCTGGGTCGGCATCTACAGCCTCCCCCACCGCTACCAGTCCCCGTCTATCAGCGCGAAAGTTGATCTCATTTACATCACAGACCTGACCATGAACGTCAGCAACTTTTGGACGCATGGCAACGACCTTCACGACACCCGGAGCGTGCTGATAGAGAAATCGCGCTACGCCTGGAGCCATAAAGCCTACTCCGCGATCATGCTTCGCAAGGT
Source organism: Pyrinomonadaceae bacterium (assembly GCA_035253525.1). GTDB lineage: Bacteria > Acidobacteriota > Blastocatellia > Pyrinomonadales > Pyrinomonadaceae > QHXM01. The sequence continues at coordinate 4,632 of DATFCB010000581.1, forward strand.
CGGGACGGCCATCCTTGATAGGGTTGAGTGCTTGGAAGGCGCCAACCGCATCGTTGCCAGCAACGTGACCGACAGGCTCTACGTCATCAACTCTGTCTACACGACCATCTATTCGCAAGCGCAGATGACTAAAACCATCACCACCGCCACTGCTGAAGAAGACCCAGTGCAATACGTGCGCCAACAGTACCAGCTCTTGCTCGGACGTGAGCCTGACCCGGCGGGTCACTTCTACTGGTCGAATCTGCTTGTGCGGTGCGAAGACGACGCGCCGTGTATCGAGGACACGCGCGCAAATCTTAACGCCTACCTGAGCAGTTCGCCGACACCGAATTTCGCGCTTCAGGGTCGGGTCACGGACGAAAATGGTCAGGCCCTGTCGGGTTTCGCCGTGACCTTAAGCGGCGCGCAGTCCGTCACCACACAGACGGACGCCAACGGGCAATATATGTTCTCCGGTTTACCGACGAGCGGCGTTTACACGGTCAGGCCGTCGGCTTCGCTTTACACCTTCGAGCCAGCGGAGCTAAGTTTCACCACCCCGGCTGGCGACCGGACGGCGCAAGACTTCATCGCCACGCGCAAGACTTACTCGATTAGTGGCAAGCTGTCGTTGGGAAGCGCCAGGTTTGACGACCAGCAGATGCGGCTGACGAGTTCCAACCCCGATTTCACTCCGCGGACAATCACCCCGCAGGCCGACGGCGGCTACACTTTCGACGGCGTGCCCGCAGGCTACACCTACACGGTAGGGCCGGTGGAGGGTCCCGTTTACTCCTACTTGCCGGCCAGCCGCGCGATCACAAACCTGCTCGCCGACCAGGCGGGTCGCAACTTCACCGTCGCGCGCAAGGCTTATGCGGTCTCGGGTCGGGTGCTCTTAGGCGGGACGGGGCTAGACGGAGTGGCTCTACAGTTGAGGAACAGTTCGGGGTCCGTCATCAAGACGGTGACCACGAGCACGTCGGAGGCGGGCCTAACAGGCTCCTACTCGTTCACCGTAGTTGCCGCAGGGTTTAACTACACGGTGACGCCTGTGAGCGCGGTCTTCAGCTTCGGGCCTGCCATCAAGAGCTACGCGCCGCTCACGTCAAACCAGACGGCGCAAGGCTTCATCGCCACGCGCAAGACTTACTCGATTAGTGGCAAGCTGTCGTTGGGAAGCGCCGAGCTGAGCGACCAGAAGGTGCGGCTGACACGCACGACTTCCGGGTTCACGCCTGTGACGGTGACAACTCAGTCCGATGGCAGCTACACATTCACCAGCGTGCCCGCTGGCTACGCCTACACGGTGGAGCCTCTGGCGAGTCAGGTCTTCTCCTACGCGCCCGCCAATCGAGTGTTCACGAACCTGAGTGCCGACCAGGTGGGGCGCAACTTTACCGCCACGCGAACATTATATGAGATCAGCGGGCGGGCGCTCTTTAACTCGGAGGGCCTGAACGGCGTCATTATTCTGCTCAAGAACGGCTCGGGCGCAATCATCAGGCGCGTTACTACTACCACATCGGACACGGGCGTGACGGGCTTTTACCGTTTCGACAAAGTGCCCGCTGGTTTGTCCTACACTGTGGAGCCTGCGCTTAACAACGCCTACTCCTACCCTAGTCCTGTGAGCCGAAGTTACGCGAGCCTGGCGGCGAACGTCTACGGGCAACACTTCTCGGTTAAACGCAAGCTGTTTGCCGTCAGCGGGAAGGTGGTCAAGGCCGGCACGACGACGGGGATAGGTAGCGTGACGATGACCTTGACCGACGCGTCCGGCGCGGCGATTAAGGTAGGGACCACCAGGTCGGACGGCACTTATGTCTTGACGGGGATTCCTGGCGGGGGCAACTACACGCTACGCCCCACGAAGACCGGCTTGGTTTTCACGCCGACAGCCAAGTCTTACATGAACCTCGGTGTTAACCGTACGCTCCAGGATTTTGTCGGCAAGTAAAGCAGGCGAAGATGCGGCCCGTTCACAGGCGAAAAGGCTTCCGGGCCTAGTCCGCCGCTTGCGGTGACGCGAAGCGCTTTGCTACAATCCAACATTGTTTACGGCAGGGCGAAGGCAGCCAGGCGACCAGCCGCGTGTCTTCGCCAGTCTCAAATTTTCGACAGTGAGCACCTGAAGACCTTTGTCCATGAATTGCACGCGAACTCGAACGACGTTTCGATTTTAACGCGAGCGACCCGCGCACAGAGCGGGCCGCGCCGGACGAGGGCGCTTCTGTCGGATCAGACCTGAGTTAGTTATTCCCAAAGCGGGACTGCAAAATTCGATTGACGCTTCCTTTCGTCCGCGAGGGCCGCACCTCTGCGCGCGTGCTGTGCGGCAAGGGGACTATTGGCACGGGCTTTTCGCCGTGTCCCCGGATTCTGGTAAGAAACCTTCGGCGCTAAAGGGAGCAAGTTAAAATGAGCGAGATTAACGTCCAAATTAAGGAAGGGCAGCAGGCGCGCGTGGCGGCGGGCGTGACCGTCGCCGAGGCGCTCAAGCAACTCGACCGCGACCTGGCGAAGCAGTCGCTCGCGGCCCGCGTCAACGGCCGCGAGGTTGACCTCGCCTTCACTTTGGCCGCGCAGGGCGAGAACGGCGAGACGGTTCAAATTGAACCCGTCCTGCCGCAGACGCTCGAAGGCTTGGACGTGCTACGCCACTCGACGGCGCATCTTCTGGCGGCGGCCGTGCTCGATCTCTTTCCTGGCACAAAACTCGGCATCGGCCCGGCGCTTTTGGACGACCCGCGCTACGGCTTCTTCTACGACGTTATCGCGCCGCGCCCTTTGACCGAGGCGGACCTGCCCGTCATCGAGAAGCGCATGCGCGACATAGCCAAGCGCAACCTGGCCTACCGCCGCGACGAGATTCCGAAGGCGGAAGCCCTGCGCCTCTTCGACGAGCGCGGCGAGCCTTTGAAGTGCGAGTTGATTGACGAGAAGGCGGGCGACGTGGTGAGCGTCTACTACATTGACGGCTCGCCCTTCTTAGACTTCTGTCTGGGGCCGCACGTCCCGAACACCAATCGCTTGCGCGCCTTCAAGTTGCTCAGCCTGGCCGGCGCTTACTGGAAGGGCGACGCCGAGCGCCCGCAGATGCAGCGCATCTACGGCACGGCCTTCTTCACACAGGAAGAGTTGGACGCCTGGCTCAAGCAGCGCGAGGAAGCGGAGAAGCGCGACCACCGACGCTTGGGCCGCGAGCTTGACCTCTTCTCGATTCAGGAGCAGTACGGGCAAGGGCTTATCTTCTGGCATCCGAAGGGCGCTATCTTGCGGAAGATGATGGAGGACTACCTCTACGAAGAGTTGGTCAGGCGCAACTACAGCTTCGTCTACACGCCGCACATCGCGCGCCGCGAATTGTGGCGGGTCAGCGGCCACGAGCAGAACTACGGCGACTCTATGTTCGCGCCGACCAAGCTCGAAGAGACGGAGTTCAGGCTGAAGCCCATGAACTGCCCGTTCCACATCGGTATCTATAAATCGCAGCAGCGCTCCTACAGGGATTTGCCGCAGCGCTACGCCGAGATGGGGACCGTCTACCGCGCGGAGCTTTCCGGCACACTGCACGGGCTGATGCGCGTGCGCGGCTTCACCGTTGACGACGCGCACCTCTTCTGCACGCCCGAGCAGATGGGCGCGGAGATTAAGGGCTGTGTGGAGTTCGCGCGGGAAGTCTTCCGCACCTTCGGCTTCGAGAAGATGAAGGTCGAGCTTTCGGTCAAGGGCGGCGACTCCGCGAAGACCTTTCTCGGCTCGGACGAGCAGTGGGCCGCAGCCGAGGCCACGCTCGTCGCGGCGCTCGAAGAGTGCGGCATCAGCTACGAGCGCATAGAGGGCGAGGGAGCCTTCTACGGTCCGAAGATAGACATCAAGATCGAGGACGCCATCGGACGCCTCTGGCAACTCGGCACGGTGCAGTACGACTTCAACCTGCCGGAGCGCTTCGAGCTTGAGTACATCGGCGAAGACAATCGCCCGCACCGGCCGATGATGGTGCACCGTGCGCTGTTCGGCTCAGTCGAGCGCTTCTTCGGCGTGCTCATTGAGCACTACGCGGGCGCGTTTCCCCTCTGGCTCGCGCCGGTGCAGGTCGCGGTGCTGCCGATTACGGACAGGGTGAACGACTACGCGCATGAAGTGGCAGGCGCGTTGCGCGCGGCGGGCCTGCGCGTCGAGACCAACGTGCGGGGCGAGAAGATTGGCGCGAAGATTCGCGACGCGCAGTTGCAGAAGGTTCCTTTCATGCTCGTCCTCGGCGACCGCGAGATGGAAGAGCGCAAGGTCGCCGTCCGCGAAAGAAGCAAAGGCGACATCGGCGTGATGTCGCTCGAAGAGTTCAAAGAGAAGGCGCGCGAGCTGATTAAGACGCGCGCAACTAGCAATCAGTAGTCAGTGGTCGATGGTCAGTGGTCAGTTAAGAACAAAAGCTTTTTGCTTTCACTGACCACTGACCACCGACCACCGACCACTCACAATGGAGGTGCAGCAATAGCTACAGGCTTTCGAGGACGCGGGCAGCGCCCGGACAATCGCCGCGCTCCCGCCGTGCGGATTAACGAGAGGATTCGCGTTCCCGAGGTGCGCGTCATCGGCGACGACGGCGAGCAGTTGGGCGTCATGGACACGCGCGACGCCGTGCGCAGGGCGCGCGAACAGGGGCTGGATTTGGTCGAGGTCGCGCCCAACGCGGAGCCGCCCGTCTGCCGAATCATTGATTACGGCAAGTTTCAGTACGAGGCCAAGAAGAAGGCGGGCGAGGCCAAGAAGAAGCAGGTCGTCATCACCGTCAAGGAGGTCAAGTTCCGTCCCGGCACGGACGACCACGACTACGACTACCGCATGAAGCACGCGCGCGAGTGGTTGCAGGAGGGCGACAAGGTGAAAGCGACGATCTGGTTCCGCGGGCGCGAGATGACGCACCGCGAGCTGGGCGCGCGCATCCTTGAGAAGCTCGAACGCGACCTCGCGGACGTGGGCGAAGTCGAAGCACGCCCGCGCATGGAGGGCAACCAGATGTTTATCATCCTCGGCCCGAAGCGCCACAAGGGCGGAGGCGGAGGAGGCGGAGGCGGCAGCAAGGCCGAGCACGCGCCGCAGGGCGCGGCGGGCCAGGGCGAGCCGCCGCCGCAGAGTTAATTCTAGATTTTGATTTGCGATTTTTGATTTTTGATTGGAATCTGCCGATCAAAAAACAGAAATCTAAAATCGCAACTTTGTCGAGGGAGTAATTATGCCTAAGCTGAAAACACACAGGGGCGCGGCCAAGCGCTTTCGCCTGACCGCGACCGGAAAAATCAAGCGCGGCCACAGCCACGCGCGTCACATTCTGACCAAGAAGACAACCAAGCGTAAGCGTCAGTTAGACATTGACGTGCTGGTCTCAGAAGGAGACCAGAAGCGTGTTGAGGCCATGCTGCCATACAGGAAAAAAAGCTAGTGATGAGTGATGAGTGATGAGTGATGAGTAAAACTTTTCTCCGTCCTCGACACTCAGTCCTTATCCCTTTTATAGAAGGGGGAATGAATAATGCCAAGAGCAAAACGTGGGAATAAGCGCCTCGAAAGGCGTAAGAAGATTCTGAAATTAGCCAAGGGGTATCGCGGCACGAAGTCCAAGCTCTACCGCTCGGCCAAAGAGAGTGTGGAGCGCGGGCTGAACTTCGCCTACACGGGGCGCAAGCTCAAGAAGCGCGACTTCCGCAGCCTGTGGATCGTCCGCATCGGCGCGGCCGCGCGCTTGAACGGACTCAACTATTCGCAGTTCATGCACGGCCTCAAAGTCGCCGGCATAGACCTCGACCGCAAGGTGCTGGCCGACCTCGCCGCCAACTCTCCCGACGCGTTCAGTGAGTTGGCCGGGCAGGTCAAGACCGCTTTGGAAGGTGAAGGACAGCAGCAGCAAGCTGCGGCTTGAGAACAGAGGAAAGGGTTCGACTGATGCCGGAAGGCGCAACACAAGAAGACCCTAGACAACAGGCCGAGGCCGCGCGCAAGGCGTTCGAGCAGGAGTTCGGACGCTTTGCTCGCTTTCGGTCTGAGGCGGGCGATTCCGCTTCGGCCGGGGCGCGGCTGACTGAGATGGAGTCTGCCCTTCGCGAACTGAATGACGTGCGCTCGCGGCACACGGGGAAGAAGAGCGCGCTCGCCTCCGTCAAGAAAATGATCGGGCGCGTCGCACAGGATGAGCGCGCCTCCTTCGGCCAACTGGTTCAGCAGATCGAGGCCGAAATCACGCGCGAGCTTGACGAGACGGAGACCGCGTTGAAGTCCGCGGCCACAGAACTGCGCGTCGAGACAGAGCGCATTGATGTCAGCTTGCCCGGACGCCGCCCGCGTCGCGGCCACCTGCACCCGATTACCATCTTGCGTCAGAAGATCGAAGACATCTTCGTCTCGCTCGGCTACGCGATTGAGGACGACCGCGAGATAGAAACGGATTTCTACAACTTCACGGCGCTCAACATCCCCGAGAATCACCCCGCGCGTGACCCGCTCGACACCTTCTACACGGTGGACGGTTTCGCGTTGCGGTCGCAGACCTCCACGGTCCAGATTCACGCGATGGAGCGCCGCAGCGCGCCCCTGCGCATGATCGCGCCGGGCCGCGTCTTCCGCCGCGACACGCCGGATGCGACGCACAATCCCATGTTCTATCAGGTCGAGGGACTGTGTGTTGACCGTGGGATAACGATGGCGCACTTGAAGGGCACGCTGACGGAGTTCGTGCACCGCCTGGTCGGCCCCGAAACGCGCACGCGCTTCCGGCCCTCCTACTTCCCGTTCACAGAGCCTTCGGCCGAAGTGGACTACAGTTGCTTCAAGTGCGACGGAAAGGGTTGCCGCATCTGCAAACAGTCCGGCTGGATTGAACTGGGCGGCTCCGGCATGGTGCACCCGAACGTGCTCCGCGCAGTCCAGATAGACCCCGAAGAGTTCTCCGGCTTCGCCTTCGGCTTCGGCATAGACCGCATGTCGGCCCTGATGTACAAGCTCGACGACATACGCCTCCTCTTCGAGAACGACGTGCGCTTCCTGGAACAGTTTAACTAAGTGATAAGTGATAAGTGATGAGTGATAAGAAAACGCTTTCACTTATCACTCATCACTTATCACTTATCACTTATCTTTTATGAACATTAGTTACAACTGGCTTCGCGAATTGACGGGCGTGACGCTCGCGCCGAAAGAGTTGGCCGAGCGTTTGACGATGCTGGGCCTCGCCGTGGAGGTCGTGCACGAGGCCGGGGACGATTTCGTCTTGGAGATTGACCTCACGTCGAACCGGCCGGACTGTTTGTCGCACCTGGGCGTGGCGCGCGAGGTCGCGGCCGCCGCGGGCGGGCGTGTGTTATTGCCCGAGGGTGCGCCCTCGAAGATAGAAGGACGCGCCGAAGCTTTCACGTCGGTCGAGATACGCGACGCGGATTTGTGCCCGCGCTATTCGGGCCGCGTCGTGCGCGGCGTGACCATCAAGCCTTCGCCGGACTGGCTCGTCAAGCGGCTCGAAGCCATAGGGCAGAGGCCCATCAACAACGTCGCGGATATTACGAACTACGTGCTGCACGAGCAGGGCCAGCCCTTGCACGCCTTCGATCTGGCAAAGCTCACGGAGCAGCGCATCGTCGTCAGGCGCGCGGCCGCGGGCGAGAAGTTGAAGACGCTCGACGGCGTGGAGCGCGAGTTGGACGCCGAGATGCTGGTCATCGCGGACGCCGCGCGCGCCGTCGCCCTGGCGGGCGTGATGGGCGGCGAGGAGACGGAGATTTCCGACGAGACGCGCGACGTGCTGATAGAGAGCGCTTACTTCGACCCGGCTTCAGTCCGCCGGACCTCGCGCGTGCTGGGCCTGCGCACGGAAGCCTCGCACCGCTTCGAGCGCGGCGTGGACTACGCGGGCGTCCTGCGCGCGCAGGAGCGCTGCGTCGCGTTAATCACGGAGCTGGCGGGCGGCGCGGCGACGGAAAACGCCGTGGACGTTTACCCGAAACACATAGAGCCTCCGACAATCAGCCTGCGCCCGGAGCGTGTCAAGGCTCTGGCGGCCCTGGACGTGGACGCGGGTGAGGCCGTGAGAATTCTTCTGGCGCTCGGCTTCACGCAGCGCGACGCGATGGCTGCCCTTGGGGCCGCGCCCGGTGGCGGCGAAAATTCCGTGCGAGAGCGCGCGCTCACGTTCATCGCCCCGACGTGGCGTGTGGACGTGGAGCGCGAGGAGGATTTGGTCGAGGAGGTGGCGAGGCATTACGGCTACGACAAGATTGCGACGGAGCTTCCCGCTTCGAGCGTCGCCGGCGAGTATCAGCCGAGCGAGAGAAAGCGGCGAGCGCTCAGGCGCGCACTCACGGCCCGCGGCTTTGACGAGGCCATCAGCTTCAGTTTCATTGACGCGGGCGAGGACGGGCGCTTCGAGCTGCTGCCGGGCCTGGTAAGTGAAGGCGACGGCGCGGAACAGTTCGTCACGCTCACGAACCCGATCATCGAAGGCGTCACGCGAATGCGCCCGACGCTACTCGCCGGACTGCTCGG
>DATFCB010000582.1:0-6175 GCA_035253525.1 Pyrinomonadaceae bacterium
GTGTTGATGAAAATCTTGTCCGCGCCCCCCTTCTGCACGACCTTCGTGTCTCCGGTGACGACCGCGACGCCTGCCTCGGCCGCCGCCGCCCGCATTGATTCCAGTATCCGCTTGAGGTCCGCGATTGGGAAACCTTCTTCGAGGATGAACCCGGCGGAGAGGTAAAGAGGACGGGCTCCGCTCATCGCAATGTCGTTCACCGTGCCGTTGACGGCCAGGCGGCCTATGTCGCCGCCGCGGAAGAAAATGGGGTCAACGACGTACGAGTCGGTGGTGAAAGCCAGTCTCGTCAACGTGCTGCGAGCAGGTGGCTCGTCCTCCGTATTCGCGGGCTGGCCGACCTCGAACACGGCCTGGTCTTCGAGCAGTTCCAGCAGCGGGTTTCTCAGGTATTCGAGAAACAGGCCCTCGACCAGCTCGTGCATCGCGCGGCCCCCGCTGCCGTGCGCGAGCGTGATGTGCGTATCCTTAATCTTCCGCCTGCGACGCCGCGCGCGCTCGACGCGCTCAAAGAGCGGCGAAGGGGAAAAACCTGTCGTCATACAATTCTCACGCTTTCTGCCTTCAGGAATGGGCCACGGAGCGCTCCGCGATCTTCGACAACCGGCCGAAGTTGTAATAAGCGGCGCACGCGCCCTCAGATGAGACCATGCACGAGCCGATAGGAGTCTCGGGCGTGCAGGCCGTGCCGAACACCTTGCACTCCCAGGGCTTCTTCACGCCTTTAAGAATCTCGCCGCACTGGCAAGCCTTCGGGTCCGCGATGCGCAGGCCGGGGACGCTGAACTTCAACTCCGCATCGAACGCAGCATATTTCTCGCGGAGCTTCATGCCGCTGTGCGCGATTGACCCTAAGCCGCGCCACTCGAAATAGTCGCGCGGCGCGAAGACCTCAAAGATCGCTGCTAAGGCTCTGCGATTTCCGTCACGGCTGACACAACGTCCGTACTGGTTCTCCACTTCGGCGCGGCCTTCGACGACCTGTTTGACAATCATGTAGACGGACTGCAAGACATCCAAAGGCTCGAACCCGGAGACGGCGACGGGCTTGCCGTACTCCTTGGGGACGAACTCGTACGGCCGCGTGCCGATGACGGTGCTGACGTGGCCTGGGCCGACGAAGCCGTCGAGTTTGAGGTCGGGCGAATCGAGCAGGGCTTTGAGCGCCGGCACAATCGTAATGTGGTTGCAGAAGACGCTGAAATTCTCGACGCCGTCTTTCGCGGCTTGCAGGACGGTCAGGGCCGTCGAGGGCGCTGTCGTCTCAAACCCGAGCGCGAGGAAGACGACCTGCCGGTCGGGATTCTTCTTCGCGATCTTCAATGCGTCGAGCGGCGAATAGACCATACGTATGTCCGCGCCCTGCGCCTTCGCGTCAATCATATTCGTCTGCGAGCCTGGAACCCTCATCATGTCACCGAAGGTGGTGAAGATGACACCGGGCTGCAAGGCTATCGAGATCGAATCGTCAACGCGCCCCAAAGGGATGACGCAGACCGGACAACCCGGCCCGTGAATCATGGTGATGTTCGGGGGAAGCAAATCCTCTATCCCGTACTTGAAGATGGCGTGGGTGTGGCCGCCGCACACTTCCATGAACTTGAGCGGCCTCGTCGTCATGCGCGCAATCTCGTCCGCCACCTTGCGGGCGATGTCGCCCTGCCGGTATTCGTCTATGAATTTCATTTGCACTCTCCCTGAAAACTACTTCGAAAGGCCAGCGCTTGTTGTAGCTCCGTTCCGAAACGGCATCGCCGCTCACTCTTCGACCAGCGATTTATTCTGCAAGAACGTGTGAACCATGTCCCACATGATGTGATAGAGCGTGACGTGCGATTCCTGTATACGGTGGACGCTCGATGTCGGCACGGTCATACAAAAATCCAGCACCCCGTCGTGGTGCAGTTGCAGCATCTTGCCGCCGTCGCCGCCGGCATAACCTATGGTCGTCAGCTTCATACGGCGCGCGGTCGCAAATGCGTGGCCGAGGTTTTCGGAGTTGCCGCTCGTGGAAATCCCGAGCAGGATGTCGCCTTCGGAGGCAAGCGCGATGATTTGGCGCGAGAAGACATCACTGAACCCAACGTCGTTCGCCACGGCCGTAATCATCGCCATGTCGTTCGTCAGGCAGATTGCGGGCAGCGCCTTGCGTCCCACCGTGATCGGGTGCATGAACTCGACCGCAATGTGCTGCGCGTCCGTCGCTGAGCCGCCGTTCCCGCAGACCAGAAGTTTGTGCCCCCTGTGAAAAGCCTTCGCCATCTGAAGCGAGGCGGCGAGGATGGTCTCTTTATTCTCTTCAAAAAACTTCGACTTGACTTCGATACTCTCGCGGACCTTTTCCATCAACGAAAAACTGAGGTCTTCCGTCGAGCCTTGCGGCTTTTTGTCGTCGTCGTGCAGGAACGGATAAAAAGCGCGAGAGAAATCTTCACCGGCTGCCTTGCTCATTTTTCTTACTCCTGAAAATTCTACTCCAGGGACGTTTTGAACTGGCTGAACTCTTCCTCGTACTGGCCGATTTCATTCAGCACGCGCAAAGTCTCCTGGGCCTCCGCCTCGTCAATCTTGCTCATCGCGAAGCCGACGTGAATCAAAACGTAATCGCCGACGCGCGTCTCCTCCTTGTCCAGCATCCCTATGTTGACGTTGCGCTTGACGCCGCCGACTTCGACCTTGGCGATCTGATTCTCCTCGTCAACAATCTCGACGATTTTTCCGGGTATCGCCAGACACATAAATTTTAAATCCTCCCTGCCGTAAGAAGAGCGTTTGCCACCGCCGCCTGACCGAAAGAGATGCCGCCGTCGTTCGGGGGCACGCGCCTGTGTGTGAAGACTTCCAGCCCCACGCTCGCGAGCATCCGGCGCGTGCTTTCGAGAAGAAGCATGTTTTGAAAGACTCCGCCCGATAAGACTACACGATTAAGACGCCGCTCGTCTCGCGTGCGACAGGCGATGGTCGTGATGAGACGGGCCACCCCTTGATGAAACTTCGCGGACACCACACGGTGCGGAACATCGTCGAGCAAATCTTCCACCGCACGGCGAATAACCGCTTCGGCCCGGATGACGTGTCCGTCCGAGGAAAGCTCAAACTCGTAGCTCTCGGCGCGGGAAGCGTCTGCGATTGCTTCGAGCGCAATCGCCGCCTGTCCCTCGTAGTTGACCATTGATTTGAGACAAAGCAGGCCCGCGAGCGCGTCGAAGAGACGGCCCATGCTTGACGTTTCAGGACTGTTCGTCCCCGTCAACGCCATCCTGTTGAGCGTCGCCCACGCGCGCGCGTCCAGGTCTCGCGTAAAAGGAATGTCGAGCTTGAGGAAATCATTGCCGAGCGCGCGGTCGAGATAGACGGCGGCCATGCGCCACGGCTCGCGGACGGCTTTCGCTCCACCAGGCATCGGGACATAATCCAGATGCGCGATGCGCTCCGCCTCGCAAAAGTCAGCGACGAAGAACTCACCGCCCCACATCCGATTGTCCATGCCGAAGCCCAGTCCGTCCATCGCCACGCCGATGCACTCGCCTTCGATAAGGTTATCGGCCATGCAGCTCGCGACGTGTGCGTGATGATGCTGGACGCCGATTTTGGTTAATCGGTCGTCGGTCGAGAGCGCGTACTTCGTCGAGAGATATTCGGGGTGCAGGTCGTGCGCGATTACTTCGGGCCGTAGATGAAAGAGTCGCCGGAAGTGTTCTATGCCTTGCTCGAAAGAGCGCAGCGTTTCGAGGTTCTCCAAATCGCCGATGTGGTGACTGAGGAAGGCGTGATTCCCGCGCGTCAGACAGAAAGTGTTCTTCAACTCCGCGCCGCAAGCCAGAATCTCTTTCCCGAATTTGAATGACGTGGAGACGGGCGCGGGCGCGTACCCGCGCGAGCGGCGCAAGATCATCTCCCGCCCGCCGACAACTCGCGCCACAGAATCATCCGTACGCATGTGTATGCGCCGGTCGTTGAGCAGAAAATAATCGGCGATTGCTTCTAAACGCTCCCGCGCCTCGGCGTCCCTGTAACAGATCGGCTCGTCGGAGATGTTGCCGCTCGTCATCACCAGCGGGCGGTCCACATTTTCCATCAGCAGATAATGGAGCGGCGTGTACGGGAGCATGAAGCCGAGCGTGCTCACACCGGGCGCAATCGCTTCGGGCAACTCCGCGCCGTCTCTTTTCTTTAGCAGCACGACGGGACGCGCACGCGAGGTGAGCAAAGCTTCTTCGGCCTCGGAGACGAAACAATAATCTCTGACCGCTTCGACCGCGTGCGCCATCAAGGCGAACGGCTTGTCCTCCCTGTACTTTCTTTGTCGCAAGCGCGCGACCGCTTCCTCGTTCGACGCGTCACACGCCAGATGGAAACCGCCGAGCCCCTTGATTGCCAGAATTTTTCCGCCCCGTAAGAGTTGCGCCGCGCGGCTGACGGCGTCTTCCACACTGAGGTCGAGCGGAACCTCGCACCCGCTTCTTGCGTCCGCGAGAGAGAGACGCGGGCCGCAAGCCGCGCAGGCCGTCGGCTCGGCGTGGAAGCGGCGGTCGAGCGGGTTCTCATACTCCGAGCGGCACTCGTCACACATCGGGAAATCCCGCATCGTCGTCTTCTCTCGGTCGTACGGGATGTCTTCGATGATGGTGAAGCGCGGGCCGCAGTTGGTGCAGTTGATGAAAGGATAGCGATAGCGCCTGTCGTCGGGGTCGAGCAGTTCGCGCACACAATCCTCGCAGGTACTGATGTCGGCCGAGACGGGCATGAACCGCTCGCCGGTCGCGTCACTCTCGACAATCAAAAAGTCGCTGTAATTCGCAGGCGTCAGGTCGGGGCTGCGCTCGATTGACTCGATCAGCGAGAGCGGCGGCGGGTTCTGTGTAATCTCGTTGATGAATTCTTCGATTGCTTCGCTCTGTCCCTCGACATCAATCAGCACCCCGCTCGTGTTGTTGAAGACGCGGCCCGTGAGCATGCTGCGGCGTGCCAGCGAGAAAACGTATGGGCGGAATCCAACTCCTTGCACGATGCCCCGCACAAGTATCTGCATGCGTGTCGCCACTCGATAATGCTCAACGCTCTGCATAAGAGAGTCTCTTCACCGGCGGCGCGGCCGTCCGCTTAACCGGCCAACACCCTGGTCGCTTCTCCCACACGCGATTTGAGAAAGCCCACCAACTCGTCCACGCCCTCGTTCGTCTTCGACGAAACTTCGTAAACCCGCATGCCGGGCCGCACGCGCTCAATGCTCTCGTGCGCCGCCGCCGGATTGAATTCGACTGCCTGTGCCAAATCTATTTTGGTAATCACGGCAACGTCCGCCGTGTTGAAAATCGTAGGGTACTTGAGCGGCTTGTCTTCACCTTCGGTCACGGACATCAGCACCAGCCGCAGGTCTTCGCCCAGGTCGTAGCTCGACGGGCAGACTAGATTGCCCACGTTTTCGATGAAGAGCAGATCGAGTTCATCCAGCTTCCACCCGTCGAGCGCGCTTTCGACCATCGCGGCTTCGAGGTGGCAGACGGTGCCGGTGACGATTTGCCTGACGGGAGCAAGGCTGCGGGCCAGGCGCGCCGCGTCGTTGTCGGTCGCGAGGTCACCGACCAGCGCCGCGACGCGGCACTCTTCGAGCCGCAGGCGCGTCAACAAGGTTTCCAGCAGCGCGGTCTTGCCCGCGCCGGGGCTTGAGACGAGGCTCACGACATAAGTTCCGGCCCCGCGGAAACGCTCGCGCAAAGACCTGGCGAGCAGGTCATTCTGCTTCAGCACGTTTTGCCTGACTTCGACCAGGCGAGGGTTTGTGCTCATTGTTCGATCTCCAAAGCCACGACTTCCAGTTCCCGGCCGCGCACGACCTCGGATGTCGGCGCGTGACACACCGCGCAGCAGAACTGCTGTAGAGAAATAATCGCCGTTTCGGCACGGCACGCCGCGCAATAAACCGCGACCGGGACTCCCTCTATCACGAGGCGCGAGCCTTCGAGCCTCGTGCCCTGACAGGCGACCTCGTAGGAGAAGAGAAGTGCTTCTTTGACCACGCCCGAAAGCTCTCCCAGTTTGAGGTGAATCGCGCTGACGACTGCTCCGCCCCGCCGCGCGGCCTCCTCCTCGGCCATCTCAATCATACTCATGGCGATGGAAAGCTCGTGCATAAAATAAGGGATGAGGGCGGAGGGATGAGGGATGAAGTGAA
>DATFCB010000583.1:0-10785 GCA_035253525.1 Pyrinomonadaceae bacterium
TTCATAGCTCGAACTGAAACTATTCGCTCATCCGCTCGGCCCTGAGCGGGATTTCAAATTTCACTTTGACGGGGCCGCCGCTGAGCGGTGCCAGGTCAAGAACCTGCGCGCTCTCGCCGGGGAAGATGATCTGCACGACGACCACGTTGGTGGGGTTCGCGAACTCCAAATCGAAGTAATGGAATTCGGTGATGTTCGACGCGTAAATCCATAGATTGTTCTGGCCGCGAATCCACGAGCTAAAACTCTCGCTCTCCATCGGCTCGGTGCGGATTTCGAGGGGGGCTTCCGTCAGGAGTCGTTTGGTCAGGTCGAAGTGCTCGAAGGCGTACTGCCAGCTCTGCTCGTAGGGGCGCTTGGTCGAGCCGCGCTCGCGGGGCAGTTGGCCCTGTTGCTTGAGGCGAATGTTCTCGCGCACGAACTCTTCCCGCTCCGTCTCGGCCTCGTAGTCCGCGTTCGTCAGGCGTTCGAGAAAATGGCCCACGTCGCGGCTCGAAGTCCACACGCGGCGGATGATTTGGAAGTAAGTGACGGCCGTCGGGTTGATGTCGAAGATGGTGATCCTTCGGGGCCGCCAGAGCGGAATGAGGTTGAGGCCGTAGAGACCGCCGACGACGCTCACCATGTGTATGTCCTCGCGCCGCTCGGGGGCCACGCTCTCGTAATGAGCCTTGATGGCCGCGAACTCGCCGAAGGAACCGTCCTGATGACCGTCGTCCGTGCCGTAAAAAACCATCTCCGGGTGGTCGTGGTAAATCTCCCTGTTGAAAGCTCTGGGTGCCTGCGATGTCACGCTTCTTCCTCCTCTTTGATAGCTAGGAAAAATTAAAAATCCCAAATTTGAAATCTCAAATCCTTTGCCCCTGAGCGCTACAGACTCGGCAGGGAGTCGTCATCCCAGGCCGGCTTGTAAAGCTGCTTGTCGAAGTAGCCCAGTCGTTCGGGCCATTGCCCAGCGGGAGTTTCGTCCGAGGGCGCAGACGATTCAGGGCGGCTGTAGGTGACGCGCACGGTTTCGGCTATTAACTGAAGCGCGTCTTCAACCGCGCGTGTTTCCAGGTGGCGGACGGTGATGAAGCCGTCGCCCGTGTACGTGGCGGACGCGCTTGCGCCGACGCGCGGCAATCGGGCCTCGACCACCATGTGGCCGACGCGCCGCTTCACCTCTTCGACGCCGCTGACGTGCTCCACAGACCCGCCTCCAGTCCCGCGAAGGAAAATTGTGCCAACGGCGTACTTGCGCTCCCACGGCCCGTCGAAACAATCGTCCACGGCGGCGCGCGCCCAGGCCAGCCGCGGGTCCATGTCGTAGGCGAACGCGAGCATCGGCCCGATGCGCGCCCCGGCGGGCCTGAGCGTAGCGTCCGTGAAGCTCACATTGCCGTCTCCGAGCAGGAATCCTTCCATGTGAGTCATGGCGCTGCCGACTTTGAGCGCGCGGACGGCGGCTAGACCCTGCTCTATAAAATGGCGGAAACGCTCCTGGCCCATTTCGCGCGGCATGACGCACGTCCACTGAATCGTTGAATCCTCCAATGCCTCCAGAATCGAAGGGCGGTAACAGCAGACGGAATAGAAGCGCGGCTCGTTCGCAATCGTGATCGTGTCAATGCAAAGCTCCTCGCCGCGCAAGTAGTCTTCCGCCAGCACGGGGCTCTCCGTTGACGGGCGCATCAACCGGAGCGCCAGTTCGAGCCGTTCGGCGCTGCGTATGCACCAGGTCGCGAGCCCGCCGCTACCCTTCAGGGGCTTGAGCACAATCGGAAACCCTACTTCGGCGGCGAATCGCCTGGCGTCTTCGTCGCCGGTAATCAAGCGGTCGCGTGCTGTGCCAATTCCGGCCCGCTCAAGGGTGCGTTTCAATGACGACTTGTCCAGCGCGCGGCTGACGACTTCCGCGCTCATGCCGCGCCGGAGGCCGAGCGCCTCGTTTGTCTGGGCCACGGGCAGGAGCAGCGTTTCCTGTGCCGTGACGAGTTGATGAAGAGGGCCGTGCTTCTCCTCAAGCTCGCGCGCGGCGGCGATAAGGCGCGCGGCGTCGTGCGCGTCGGTGATTGAGACGAGGTCGTCAAAAATTTCGTCCGGGCCTCCGGCGCGTTCGCAGATGCCAAACAATCGGACGCCGTCGAGCTTCCCGACCGCCTCGGCGCAGCGCAAGCTCTCTCCCGCCGCGTGGCGGGCGACGAAGACGACACGGCGCGTCTGCCCTTGCTGTGCCAAATTCACGCTGTGGCCCTTTCGGCGGCTTCGCGGCGCTCGCGCAATTGCGCCTCGCGTGCCTCTTTGTCGTAGAGCACGTATTGAATCAAATCCCGTCCGCCCGCGGTGATGTCATCTTCCGAGAGCGGCTCGACGCCGTGGAACGAGATGTCCGAGCGCCGGAACGCCAGCAGGGAATTGGGCCTGTAGGGGACGGTCTTCACGCGGACGAAGTCCTCGAACTGGTAATGCGTGCCGGCCGGACAACGAAAGCCCGGCTCCTTCGGGACGTAGAGCGAAGTCCCCAGGTGGCTCGCGCTCTCGTCCGGGGCCAGGTAGATGAGCAGCACGACCAGCTTGGTGTAGAGGTCCGAGTGCGGGCCGAGAAAATATCCGGCCCGGTGACGAATCAACTGTGATTCGACCGCGACCTCGGGCCAGGATTTTTCGTCAGGTAACTGCGCGGCGAAGGAGTGCAGCACGGCCTGTGCCAGTTCGGGGCTGAGAAACCAGCGGTTGAAATTCTCCCAGAACTCACGAAGCTCGCCGGGCAGCGTCTTCGTCCAGCCCTCGTTGAAGTCTCGCTGGTCCCTGTGGCGGAAGTGATCCAGCTTGAGCGTCGTCACCTCGAACAGATTCTGGTAGACGGCGCTCTCGGGTAAATGTGCCAAAAGCTCTCGGTAGTAGTCGTCCGGGAAAACGTTCTCGACGTAGTAATGCGGGTAAGGCTCCATGACGACCTCGGCCTCGCCGAGCCGGGCGGCGAAATGAGCGAGAGGGCTTCCTGTCCGCGAATTAATATTTTCCGTCACCGGCCGGGCCTCCTTCAGTGTCCTTCCGCGGCGCGCACGAGCGGCAGCACCTCGCGCCCGAAGATGACCATCTCGTCGAGCTTGGGCCAGCCGGAGATGATGAATTGTGTGACGCCGATGCGCTTATATTCGAGGAACGCCTCGGTTAATTCTTCCGGCGAGCCGACGAGCGTAATCGCGGACGAGCCGTAATAGGGAACCAGGCCGGCCCAGAGGTTTCGGTTCATCCAGCCGACGTTGTCCGCGGCGGCCAGCGCCTGCTTCAGCGTCTGCGAATCGCTGCGTGTGAGGATGCCTCGCTCCTGCCGGCCAATCTCTTCGTCGGGCAGCAAGTCCTCTGCGGCCTTAAGCGCTTCCTCGTGCGTCGGCCGGCAGACCACGCAGAGCCTGAGCGAGACTTCGACACCGCGCTCTCGAAATTGTGCCACCTGCGGGGCCAGTTTTTCGGGCGTGTCAATCAGGCGCAGCCAGCTTGAGCCCTGGCTGCGTGCGAGTTGTTGGGCCTGTTCGGAGTGGCCCGAGACGTAGATTTCAGGCTGCGTGCGGTCGGGCGCGAGGAACGGCGTGTTGAGCCTTCCGCCTGCGACGCGCCAGTACCTGCCGTCGAAATCAACCGCGCCGTCATTGTGCCAGAAGGCGCGGCAGATTTTCAGGAACTCTTCGGCGCGCGCGTAGCGTTCGTCGTGCTCAAGAAAATCCCCGTAGCCGCGCTGCTCGGCGGGCGAACTGCCGGCGACGATGTTGAGCGCGACGCGGCCATCTATGAGGCCGGAGAGGGTATTGATCTGCTGGACGAAGGTCGCGGGCTGCATCAGCCCTGTGCGATAGGCAATGATGAATTTAAGTCGCGCGGTCGCGCGGCCGACGGCGCAGGCGACGAAAATAGTGTCGGGCTCGTAGCGGCTGAAAGAGAGGAGCACGGATTCGATGCCGGCCTCTTCGGCGCGGCGCGCGAAGTGTGTCCAGCCTTCCATGTCCGGCAGCGCGGCGGGCGAAGTGCGCTCGGTCGTCAGCACGCGGTTCGTCTCCTGCGCCGTCTTCATACTGATCTCGCCGCCCTTGGGAAGCATCCAGTGGAATCTGAGGTTCATGGTCGTGTCGGGAAAAACGTCTCACGCAAAGGCGCAAAGGCGCAAAGGGGTTGAATGCCTCTTGACCTTGCGTGCTTTCTTAGCGGCTTTGCGCCTTGGCGTGAGACGGCTTTTCATTGTTGCTCCATCTCCCTGACGAGTGGGAGGACTTCGCGGCCGAAAGTGGTCACCTCGTCAATTTCGGGCCAGCCCGAGATGATGAACTCACCGACGCCGATTCGCTTGTAGGCGAGGAAGGCGTCCGCCAACTCGCGCGGCGTTCCCAGTAGCGTCGTCCACACCGGCCCGTAGTGCGGCACGAGCCCGGCCCAGAGCGAACGGTCGAGCCAATGCTTGTCCTCCGTGAGCGCCGCGCCTTCTCTGTACATCTGCGAGTCGTCCTTGAGGCGAATCGTGCTCTCCTCTTTGTCTTCCGGCAGCAGGGACAACGCGGCCCGGACCGCCTCCTCGCGCGTCGGTTTGCACACCAGGCACAGCCTGAGACAGACGCCGATGCCGCACGCGCGCAGACGCGCCACGGCCGTCTCAAGCTTCTCCGGCGCGTCGGCCGCGCGCAGCCACGTTGTGCCCTGCGAGCAGGCCAGCCGCTCGGACTGTTCGGAATGGCCCGAGATGTAGATTTCAGGCCGTGTGCGGTCGGGCGCGAGGAACGGCGTGTTGAGCCTTCCTTTCTCGACCCGATAATACTGGCCCTCGAAATCAACCTCGCCGTCACTGTGCCAAAACGCGTTGCAGACCGCCAGGAATTCTTCGGCGCGCGCGTAGCGCTCGTCATGCGCCAGAAAGTCTCCGTAGCTGTGTTGTTCCGCGGTCGAGCTGCCGGCGACGATGTTCAACGCGACGCGCCCGTCTATCAACGCCGAGAGCGTGTTCATCTGCTGAACGAAGGTCACGGGCTGCATCAGCCCGGAGCGGTAGGCGACGATGAACTTCAGTCTCTCGGTCGCCTGGCCGAGCGCGCACGCGACCATGAACGGGTCCGGCTCGCAGCGGTTGAGCGCTACCAGGACCGACTCGATGCCGGCCTCTTCGGCGCGGCGCGCGAAGTGTGTCCAGCCTTCCATGTCCGTGCGCGCGGCGGGCGAGTCAGGGTCGCTGTAATGGATGCGGTAACGCGCGGCGGCTTGAGCAGTCTGCGGCGCGCTCAGGCTGACCTCGCCCGCCTTCGGCAGCATCCAATGGAATCTCAGCTTCATGGCTCAATTCTCGTCGTTCGTCAGGAGACAGCAGTGCTGCCATTCCGGGCTGACCGGCGGCAGTATCTTCGCTTCGGGGAAGAGCGAGCGCATGTAGTCAACCGTGAAGTAAGAGCAGTAAGACTCGCCCGGCTTGCCCGGCCGCTGCTGCTCGCAAAGCTCGTCGCCCGGCTCTACGTGCAGTTGATCGTCCACGAGCACGCACCAGTCAGACTTCTTCGCCTTCTCGACCAGGCTGTCTATCTCAAGCGACGGGTGCGCGGGCAACTGCCACTCAAGGTTCTTCCGCACGTCCGTGCCCGGAGGCAGCTCCGGGGCCGACAAAGACCTGTCGTATGTGGGGTCGCAGAACGTGAACGCCAGCACGCCGCCCGGCGCGAGCTTCTCTCTCAGTTGCCCCACAAGCTCGATTGTTTCGTTCCGGTGCGTGTGCGTGAAGACGGAGAAGGCCAGGATGATGTCGAACTTCACGCCGAAGTCAGGGACGGGCAGGTGGCGCACGCCGTCCGGGTTGAAGAACGCGCTGTAACGATTGTAGTGACGGAAATGGGCCAGCGGGAAGGCGCGCCCGCCCTGCTCTATCGCGCCGCGGTTGAGGTCCAGGCACCAGTAGTCGTCGTGATTCACGTTGCCGTCCGCGCCCAAGAGAAAGCCGCCGACGTTGCCGCCGAAATCCAGAACTTTACGGCCGCGCCAGCGAGGGTGCCCGAGTTGCCGGTCGAAGTAAGAAAATTGCGTGACGCGTGACGAGAAGAAATCCCACATGAATGACCGCACCTCCCGAAGAGAGAACTCAAGCCTCCACCGTCCACGGCACGGCCTGAGGAAGGACGCCGTGGCGTTTGGCCCATTGTTTCAGCGCCCAGGGCTGCGTATCAACGTCCCTGTAGCCGCCGAGCAGTTGTCGCGTGACCGAATCCGTCTGCCAGAGCGAGCGCTCGTCCGGCGATTCGAGATAAATCTCCGGCTTCATCCAGCGGTAAGCGTAGCCGTACATCAGCACCTTTGAAGTGCGCCCGCTCAAATTCGGCGCGGCGGTGTGATAGAGCCTGTTCTCGAAAAGAAAGGCGTCGCCCGCGCTCAGTTTCAGGTCGCAGAGTTCCACGTCTTCCGGGTCAATCCGGCCTTTGCGAATGGCTAAAGGCTCGGTCCTCAAGTGGCTCTTGCGGGCCAGCAGGGTCATGCCCGAGTCAGGCTCGTGAAAGTCAGTCAGGCAGTAACAGATTTTGACGCCGACGCGCGGCAAGCCTTCGTGGCCCAAATCCTGCGGGATGCGTATGTCTCTGTGCCAGCCGCGACGAAAGCGCGGGGCGTCCGGGCTTTCGGGCCGCTTGCAGATGAGCGCCGTCGAGTGCAGGTGTATGTTGGGGCTGAGCAACTGCACGACCAGCGGCACGGTGGACGAATGAGAGACCAGCTCGAAGAGCGCTTTTTCTCTGAGCAGACCGGGGCGCAAATCCAGGTGATTATATTCGGGCCGGTTGAGAACCTGCGGCTTGTTGAGAAAGACGCTCGCCAGCCGGTCGCACGCGTCGAGCAGGCGCGCGATTGCCCCACGGTCGAGAGCGTCGCGCACGACCAGAAACCCGTCCTCGTCAAAGGACTGTCGCTGCTCGGGTGTGAGGGGAACGAAATTCATCGGCGTTATCCTTCGAGCCCTTCGCATCTAGCCAGCTTCACGGCCGTGTCAGTGCGCGCACGCTCCAACTCCCGAGGGATTTTGCCGGCGGGCCAGTCGAGCTTGAGCGACCGCTCCAACACTTCCAGCCGACCCCACAGGAAGCCGAACTGCTGCGCGATAGTGCGTGTCTTTCCGGGCGTGGCACGTTCGGGGCGCGTGCCGTCGTCAAATTGCCGGACGTGGGACCAGACTTCCGGCAGGACTGCGACGCGGCAGTTGTAGAAGATGCGGATTTCGAGGTCCCAATCTTCGTGTGACGTGAGGTCGTCGGCGAACAAAGGCCCGTCGCCCAATCGGGCCACGGCGCTGCGCCGCAGCGTCATGGAGCAGGTCGAGATGGCGCTTCGGTGCGCCCAGACCGGGTGGACATCGCTCGCCCAGCAGATGTCGCCGCCGGAAAACTTCAGTAGCCCGCTCGACTTGAAGCGGCTCATCTCCTGTTGCTGGCCTTCGATGAAGTAGAGATTGTCCGAGATGACGGCTTCCGCGTCCGGCAAAAGCTCGAACACGCGCAACTCCGCATCGAGCTTGCCCGGCAGCCAGAGGTCATCGGAATCCAGGAACGCGAGCAGTTCTCCCGTCGCCAGTTTCGTGCCAGCGTTTCGCGCCGCTCTTGCGCCACTACGCTGCGGCAGGCGCAGCAGCTTGATGGCTGGCCCAAAACGCTCCGCGAGCACGGCGCACGTGTCGTCCGTGGAGCCGTCGTCAACTACTATCACCTCGCTTGCTCCCGGCCGCTGCGCGAGGGCGCTCTCGATGGCTTCGCAGACCAGCCGCGAGCGGTTCCAGGTCGGGATGACGACGGATAGAAGGGGGAGTTTCAAAGCCGTGTCCATAGTTGCTCTGGTTTCGGGGACGATGGTCGGATTCCCGAAAAATAAGGATATGGCGTGCGCCGCCTCGCTTTGGACTCGGTCAGCAACGCCGATGCGGCGCACATACTGTCAATTGGTTCCTGAGGCTCGTCGAATCACGCAGCAATGCTGCATCTCGTCGTTGACGGGAGGCAGGATAGTAGCATGCGGGAACAGCCTCCTCATATATTTTTCGGTGTAGAAGACGTGGCACGTCCTCTGGCGCTCCGGCTCGTAAGGTTTAATCTTCTCCGTCTCCAGGTACAAATCTTCGCCGTTGACGAGCATGAACCAGTCCGCGCCCTCAGCCCTCTTCATCAGGCATTCAGTGTCTATGTCGAGGACGTTGCCCTTCTCACCCTCCAAAAAAATTTCTCGTTCGAGCCGCCACTGAAGGTTGTTCCCGCCGTAGCGTCCGGGCCAGGAGAAGTAAGCCGGGTCAATGAACGTGAAGGCCAGAGCGCCGCCGTCGCTCAAGAGCGCTTCCAGTTCGTTGACCTGTTGGAGCATGTCCGACTGAGAGGTGTTGGTGAAGACTGAATAAGCGACGATGTAATCGAATTTCTGGCCCAGGCGTGGGAGCGGCAGCCGCGGCAGCCCGCGCGGGTTGAAGAAGAAGCAGTAACGGTCGTAAAAAATCCAGTGTGCCTCGGGGTAAGCTTGCTTCCCGCGCTCGATTGAGTCCCGGACCACGTCAACGCACCAGTAACGCTCGTGGTCTATGGTTGAGTTCGGGTCGCGCAGGATGTTGCCGACGTTCCCCCCGAAGTCGAGCACGTTCTTCCCGCGCCACGAGGAATCGCCCACTTGGAGCGA
The DNA here is from genome assembly GCA_035253525.1 of Pyrinomonadaceae bacterium. Lineage (GTDB taxonomy): Bacteria > Acidobacteriota > Blastocatellia > Pyrinomonadales > Pyrinomonadaceae > QHXM01. Next base: position 8,650 of record DATFCB010000583.1, read on the forward strand.
GAAGTAAGTGAACTGCCCCAGCTTTTGCGAGAGGAATGCCACCGTCGTCCTTCTTACAAATTTGACTCGTCTTCTTCGCGCCTTTGCGCCTCCAGCGTGAGATTAAGGTTCACGCAAAGACGCAAAGGCGTTAAGGAAGGCCGTGGTTTTAAAGTATCAAGCCGCGCGGTAAAAGAATTCGCGGTTGACGTAGTTCGAGCGGCCGCTGTCGTCCGTGAAAGTGTAGTAGGCGACGATGACGAGAACGCCCTTGTTGACACGCAGGTAGCTCTCGACGCTCATGAAGCCGAAGTCGAAGGTGGCCGCCAGGGCGACCGCGCGCTGCCCGGCCTCTTCTTCGAGGTTCGCCATCACGCGGGCGCGGGCCGTGGGCCAATTTACGGGGCCGTCCTCGCCGACGCCTGCGACGCGGACGCTGAAGTGATCGCCCTCCTGCTCGATGGTTATCTCGGCCACGCCCTGCGTTTCCGGTTCCGTGTTGGCCCAGCGCCCGGTCAGCTTGCCCGCATTCAAAGTCCTCGTCGCGGGGTCCGCGAGCGCCGGGTGCAAATCGCCTGTCTGTTTGAACTCCAAAGTCTGTGCCAATTGAGAATCCTCCGGCCGAAGCGAGCGAAGGGGCGGCGCTAGTAGCGCCCGTGGGAGAGCGCGAAATATTCGCGCACGAAATAGTCCATGCGGCCGCTCGCGTCCTTGAAGCGGTGTAGCTGCGCGAGCACCATCAAGCCCTTGAGGAGCATCGCCTGAAGCAACGTCTCGGCAAAGCCGAAGTCGTAGACGCAGGTGAAACCTATGCCGGCGTGCGCGGACGGCGACGCCGTGAAGGGCGTTGCGTCCACCGTCCCCCAATCTATCAAACCTTCCGGGCCAATCGCGTAGACCTGAAGACTGAGCCGGCCGCCCTCCTCCGTCATCAGCAGCCGCGCGATGCCGCTCGTCTCGGGGTTCGAGTTGACCCACATCCCCGGAAACGCCGACAAATCGAGCGGGCCGTCGTCAACAGATACGCGATCACGAATTTGAGCGAACTGCATTCGCTAACCCCTTCTCAAGAGACTCTGATCCAACTGCGAATCATCAGGCGGTTTGAGGCGTCCGCGTTCACAATCGGCGTCCGCGAGTGAATCGTCCGCGTGTTGTCTGAAAAAAGCAGCTCGCCCTCGCCGAGCAGGAAGTCGAGCGTGCGCGTCGTCTGATTGATGACCCTCTCGAAGTCGTCCAATAGGGCGAGCACTTCGTCCGAGAGTTTGACCTCTTCGGACTCAAGGGCCAGATTAATCACGTCGCGCCGCCAGCACATGCGCCCCGATTCGGTCAGCACCGTCCGCCACCTCAACCCGCCGCCGCAAAGATGTGACAAGCGCCACGGCACAGGCTCAGTCTCAAGAAGCTCAAGAGTTTTGGCCCCGAGCCGACTCCGCACTTCGTCGCGCACGGTGTCCACGTCGAGGACTCTTGAGCGGCCGCCGCCCGAGTGGTCCGGGCGGACGCAAACCATCGAGATCAATTCAATGGGAATGGCCCAGTTTGCGGCGTCCGTGTGCAGCCTCTCGCTCTCGCGGCCCCCGCGCGGCGAATGTATGTCGGTCCGGGGCTGTATGTAATGCACGAGCTGCGCGCGCGGCCTCTTGTACGGCAGGGCCACCAACTGCCCGAAGGCGCGGTTGACGGCGACGAACACTCTGTTCCCTTCGTCGAAACGCAGGCCGCCGACGAGCACGCAGTAGGGCCAACGTGCGATGTGCTCTCTGATTGATCCGACGAGCCAGTCGAAGCCGTCCGGGCTGATCTCGCGAACTTCGCGGCGCACCTGCTCCTGCAAGACGGGCGAGTAGAACTCCTTGTTGTCGTAGAGCGGGAGGCGTTCGGCCCCTTCAAAGAGTTCGCGCGCCAGCGTGGGCGGCACAATGATTCTCGCCGTATCTGGAAACGGTGCGAGCATCTTCGGCGTCTGCTCCTGAGAGTATTCGGCGTTTCCGAAAAGGCTTCCATCCCATTGCAACACGAATTGCGGCACAGTCTATGAGACTGGCCCTGCGCTGTCAATAAAAGAGTGATAAGTGATAAGTGATAAGTGATAAGTGATAAGTAAGAGCAGAACGTTTTTACTTATCACTTATCACTCATCACTTATCACTT
>DATFCB010000584.1:0-4587 GCA_035253525.1 Pyrinomonadaceae bacterium
CCGGCCTCCATCAACCGGTCGTCCAACAGGCGCTCGCCGCCGTCTGTGACGATGAGGCGCGGGCGGCCCGCGGGCGGCCTGCTTTCACGCGCGCGCGCGTCCCACTCGTCCTCGCGGCAGGCGAGGGCGGCGAGCGCCTGACCGTCGGGCGACCAGGCGAGGTAGAAGTAGATGAGGCCGTTGCGCGTCGTCAGCGGCTTCAGCCCGAAGCCGTCGCGGTCACAGACGTAGATTTGCTCTGTGTCGTAGACCTGTACGCCGCTTAAGGGCGAGGGCGGCGAGGGCAACGGTGCCGTGTCCGGGAGCATGTCGGGCGGCGTCTCCTGGGCCAGCGTCTTGCGGCCGATGAAGGCTATCTGATTTCCGTCCGGCGACCATGCGACCATCGGGGCGAAAGCGCCGGAGAGTTCCGGCGGCGTCAGGTTGCGCAGGAACCTCCCGTCGGCGCTATACATGTCTATGCGGAACTCGCCCTCCTGCGTCTCGCCCGTGTCGAAGAGGGCCAGGGCGCGCTGGCCGTCCGGCGAGACGACCGTGCGCAAGAGCCTGTCGTCTTTCCGCCGCGAGTCGAAGTCGTCCTGGACGGGTTTGAGCCTGGACTCTTCCTGCGGGACCGCGCCGGGCGGAACATCCACGTCCGCCGCGAAGCCGTAAGCCAGGCGCGCCGCCGGGACAGCGGCGAGCGAGTTCGGGCTGACAGTCTTTTTCTCTCCGTCGCCGCGGCACCCGGCTGCGACGAGAAGAGCGGCCAGAAGTGAGACGGACGCGAAGACGCGAAGACGCGTAGATGCGGCGAGGAAAGGTTTGCCCGTGCGTCTCATGCTGTTGATAAGGCGGCGAATCATTTGAACGGCAGATGATAGGAAGGCGAGCGCACGCTTGTCAACGAGGCGATTGCGGCGTGCGTCCATCAGTCGCGTTAGCAGCGGCTGGAATTACAGGCTCGGGCTAATTCGCGTGAACGTAGCGAACGCTCGGGCGGCGGCGGCGCGGCGTCCGAGGCTTCGTCGCCCTGTTCGGCGGCCGGATCGTCCTGGGCGGGCGGCTGGGCGGTTCGGCGAGGCGGATTGTGACGAGCGGGTCGCCCATGATGTCGTTGCCGAAAGTCGGGTCTAAGAGGAGCAGGGCGCGCATGGTGTTGCGCGGGCTGAGATGCGCCTCGTCGGTGCCGTCCTCCTCCACGCAGTTGTGCTCTATGGCGCGCGACAGTCTGCGCGCGAGCGCCTCCTTGCCCGGCGTGCGCTCGATGTAGGTGCGCGCGGCCATCGCGCCCACCAGATCGCAGGTCAACTCTTCGGGCCGCCGGCCGGCGATGCGCATCCCCGTCAGCGTCGCCGCGCGCCGCCCGACCAGGCGGAAGAGCGGCTGTAGAGAGTCCTCGCGCCCGTCCGCGATGTGCGTCAGCTCGTGCGCGAGCACGCTCACCATCCCTTCATCGGATTGCAGGCCCGCGAGGAAGATTGTGCCAAAGTAGATGGTGCGCGGCGTGCTCAGGACCACCGAGGCGTTGTCGCGCAGCTCTACGTCCGGCTCTATCTTGTTGACGGCATGGACGCGCGCGGCCGCCGCACGGAGTCTGAATTCTTCGATGTAGTATTCGTTCGAGAGGTCGCGGAGGCTGGCGACGACGAGTTCGCGGGCAGCGGGCAGCAGGCGCTCGGCGCGGCGCAGGCCCGCGACGGCGTCCGGGTGCGCGAGCGGCAGCGAAGGGCGTGCCTGCATCACGTCAATCGGCACGCTCCCCAGCGGGTCGCGCTCGCGCTCCAAACAGACCGCGCCCATCGCACGCTCGACGATGTCTGTCTCCTCAGTGGGCGCGACCTCGCGCGGCTGGCTCGCCGGCGGCTGGCCGCCCTTCCAGGGGCTCTCGTCCTGCTGCGCGAAAGCGGCCGGGGAACCAGCGAAGAGAAGCCAGGCGAGCGCGGAGAGCGTGGCTCTCAGGAAGAAGGAGCGGAGGGTGGCGGGGCGGTACTTCACAGGTGTCAGAATACAGGAGTCAGGAGTCAGAATCCAGAATCCGGAATCCAGAATCCAGAACAAAACAAAATCAGAAGAAGAACGGCCTCAGTCCTTTTATCTTGCTTCCTGCTTCCTGTTTTTTGCTTCTGACTTCCGACTCCTGACTCCTGCTTTTCACTTGTTCTTCCAGGCGGGCTTGCGCTTCTCCATGAAGGCGCGGACGCCCTCGCGCGCGTCCTCCGTCTTCATCAACTCGTTGAGATACAAATCCTCGCCCCGCCGCAGGGCGTCCTCGAAGGAGAGGCCGCGTGCAAGGTCAAGGGCCCGCTTGGTCGCTTCGAGCGCGGGCGCGCTCAACTCGCGCAGCTTAGCGAGCACTTCCTGTAGCTTCTGCTCCAACTGCGCGGCGGGGACGACCGCGTTGACGAGCCCCAGCCTGTGCGCCTCAGCCGCGTCAATCAAATCGCCCGTCAGGATGAGTTCGCGCGCGCGCTTGTCGCCGATGACGCGCGGCAGGAGCACGGCGGCGACGGGCGGGAAGACGCCGAGCTTGACCTCCGGCTGGCCGAAGCGCGCGCGCTCGCTCGCGATGACTATGTCGCAGCCCGCTACAAGTTCGCACCCGCCGCCGAGCGCCGCCCCGTCCACGATGGCGAGCGCGGGCTTTGCCGCCTGCACGAGCGCGCGAAAGATAGAGTGGAACGAATCGAGCATGCGGTAGATGGTCTCTTCGACGTGCTCCTCGACCGCCACGCCCGCGCTGAAGGCACGCGCGTCGCGCCCGGCCTCGAACACAATCGCCAACACCTCGCGCCGCGCCGCACACTCGTTCACAGCGTCCGCCATCTCCGTCATCATCGCGATATTGAAAATATTGAGCGGCGGCCGCGCGAACGTGATTCGCCCGACGCGGTCCTCTATGTCGAATTTGATGCTTTGATAGATCATAATAAGTGATAAGTGATAAGTGATAAGTGATAAGTTAAGACCATCTTGCTTTTCCTTATCACTTATCACTTATCACTGCTTTTCTCCTATCCACGCGCGGTACTGCCGCAACTGCTCGGGCGTAGGGTCTTTGACCGGCAGGATGCGATGGTCGCTGGCGGGGCGCGCGTCGAGCTTGATGGGGAGCGCGCGCAGATCGTCGTCGCGGAAGATGGTCAGGTTGAGTGTTTCGCCCGGACGCTTCTCGGAGAGCCGCGCGAGGAACGACTGCTGGTTGACGCGCATGCCGTCCAGGGCCACTATCTGGTCGCCAGCGTTCAAGCCCTGCTCGTAGGCCGCCGAGCCGCTGTAGACTCGTCTCACGACAAGGCGGTCCCCCTCCTGGCCCAGGTCCGCGCCGAGGGCCGCCCGCGCGGGCATCCGCAACGACGGGTCGCCGAGCTGCAAGCCGACGACGTTTAGTCCCGCGTTGTAGTCCAGTTCCTCGCGCCCGCGCACGTAGCGCGCGAAGAAGTTTTCCAGGCTCGCCCCGGCCATCATCTCCGCGGCGCGCTGGAAATCCGCGGGCGTGTAGTTGCGGTTCTTCTTGTAAAACTCCGCGTAGAGGTGGCGCATCACGTCGTCCAAGGATTTCGCGCCCTTCGACAGCTTGCGGATTTCGAGGTCGAGGAGCAGGCCGATGAGCTGCCCCTTGTCGTAGTAAGAGATTTGCGAGTTGACGGAGTTTTCGTCGCGCCGGTAGTACTTGATCCAGGCGTCGAAGCTGGCCTCTTCGACGCTCATCTTGAGGCGGCCGGGCGTCCCCTGCACCTCGTCGATGACCGAAGAGAGCTTGGCGAGGTAGTCTTCCTCCGGGAACAACCCGGCGCGGCGCACCATGTGCCAGCCGTAATATTCCGTGATGCCTTCCGCGACCCAGAGCAATTTGGTGTGGTTCTCGCGCGAGTAGTCGAACGGCCCGAGCGCGTCCGGGCGAATCCGCTTGACGTTCCACAGGTGGAAATACTCGTGCGACACGAGCGCCAGAAAATAGTGGTAATAAGCAGGGTTGCGAAAGCTGTTGCGCTCCATGATGAGCGAGCTTGAGTTGAGGTGTTCCAGCCCGCCGTCGTCCCTCGTGAACATGTGCGTGAAGAAGGTGTAATCCTTCGCGGGCAATTCGCCCATCATCGCGGCCAGCGCCTCGCAGATTCTTTGCGCGTCGCGGCGCATGCGCTCCGTGTCGTAGTTTCCGTCGCCGTCAATCACGAAGCGATGCGGCACGCCGCGCACCTCGAAAGAGATTGTCTTGAAGTTGCCGACCTCGACGGGCGAGTCGAAGAGTACGTCGAAGTTTTCGGCGCGGAAAGTGTTCGGCTCACCCGCCACGGCGGGCAACTGCGTCGCCACTTTCCAGTCGCCGAAGGGGACTACGCGCAAAGTCGAGGGCGCGTTCAGGTGTCCCTCCGGGTACATCAGGAGCCCGACGTTAGTCCAGTTGGCGTGGCGGTCGTTCAAATCGTTGGTCCGCACCGAAAGCTCGTTGGCGTAAACCTTGTAAGTGATGCGCAGCTCTTTCGCGCCTTGCGTCTCGACGCGCCAGGTGTTCTTGTTCGTCTTCTCCCAGGCGAGCGCGCTCCCACTTTGCGCGTCCGCGGCCTCGAAGTCCTGCACGTGGCGCTCGAACTCGCGAATCAGGTA
>DATFCB010000585.1:0-4911 GCA_035253525.1 Pyrinomonadaceae bacterium
GGGCCGCCAGTGCTTGTCGCATATGTGCTGGATGTGGCAGGAGGTGCAACTGATGGTCGTCACGGCGCGCACGGGTCGCGCAGCCGGCTCGAAGATTTGGCCGTTATGACAACGTATGCAGGTCGTGCGCGGAGTCTGACGGTCAATCGGGGCGAACGAGCGATGGCAGCTCGAACAAGAGATGACGCGCGTCCCGTCGCCCGCGTCCTCGTCCTTGATTCCTTCGATACTGGCGATGGCGCGCACCCGATAGAGATGCAGGGCGTGAAACTGCTTGTTGCGCCACTGCTGCTCGTTGTCCGAGGGGCGGCGCAGGCGCGCGACCTCGGGCTTCAGGGCCAGTTCCTCCGGCTCAAGACCTTTCCAAATCCACTCGCCATTGACGACCGGGTAGCCGAGCGTCCCGCCGTGCGGCGTGCCTACTTTCTTACCGTTATAGGTCTTCTTGTTGGTGTCGTTATGACAATTGGTGCAGGAATCGAGCGAGGCGTGCATCGGGCGGAAAGCGGTCCCGCGATGCTCCGTGTGACAGACGACGCAGGTGATGCCGGCCTCGCGATGCACGCGCGTCGTTGTCGCGACGAACGCTTCGGTCTGGTGGCAACTGGCACAATTCGCCTCCATCCGCGCGCGGTTCTCCGCGCTCACGCCGACGGCGTGGCAGGTCGTGCAGGAATTGCTGTTGGCCTCTTTCGCGATGGGCGGGTCCAGGGTGAAGCCCGCGCGCGCGTGCGGCGACGAGAGCAGTTCCGGCGCGAAGGCGTCTTTGTATTTGAAGGCGGCCAAGACGGAGAGCGCGCCGACGATGATGACGCCCCAGACGAAGACGGAGAAGGGCCAGGGCCGCACGAGATCGCGCGTCGGGGTCCAGTTGAAGCGCGCCTTGCCGAGGCGCGGCGGGTTGTGCGGGTGGAGCGGCGACTGGCGTCCGGCCTTCTCGCGCGTGCGCTTGTCCCAGAAGACCTTGAGCGCGCCTGCCACGTCGCGCGAAACGATTTCGAGCGTGCTCTCCTCCTCCTGCGCCTTCTGTAGCTTCTTGCTGACGTGCTGCGCGCGCGCCTCTATGTCGCCGACGTTGAGCGCCATCTGCTCCGCGACGCGAATCCTGAGCGTGTTGCGGTCGGCCTGCTCGATGTGGAGCAAGAATGGGCCAATGCGAATCTGGTCGCCGGAAGCCACGGCGTCCGTCTCGTCGAACGGGATGACGCGGCCGTTGAGGGTCGTCGCGTTCGAGCCCGAGAGGTTGACGATGTAGAAGCGGCCGCTGATCTGGTTGATGCCGGCGTGCAGGCGCGAGACCGTCGGGTGGTTGAGGACGAGGTCGTTGTCGGTCAGCCGCCCGATGTGCAGACCTTCGGTGACGAGCGTCTTGGCGTCCTCCGCGCGGTCCTCGCGCGTGATGACGAACGTGCTTTTCCTTAGTTCCAGGCCCATATCTATAAGGGATGCGGGATGAGGGATGAGGGATGAAGGGGATGAGTCACGGCGTCGGGTGCATCTTTCATTCCGCCATTTTTATCCTTCATCCCTCATCCCTTCCTTCATCTCACCGTAAAGAAAATCACTTGCACGATGTGGACGGCCATCAGCGCGAGCATGATCGAAGAGGTGACGACGTGCGGCGCGAGCCAGAGCTTGAGCAGTTGGTGCAGGTAGATGAGCGCGTCCACGCGCCTGAGCGTGACGGTCGCCTCGACCACGTCCATCAGGAGGCGGCGCGCGTCCGCGTCCTGTAGCTTCTCGGCGTCCTCCCTGAACTCCTCGCGCGCCGCGGCCAGCATCCTCGTCAAGTCTTCGCGCCGGGCGTACTGCCGCATGAGGTAACGGAACGAGAGGAAGCGGCGGCGGATTTTTCGCTTCAGGATGTCGCGCAGTTCCGGGTTGCTGAGGTCAATCTGTGAAAGCGTCTCGCGCAGCTCGTCGCGTCGGTCGCGCAGGTCTTCTATCAGGAGCGGGTCGCCCTCGATGCTCGTCATGACGCGCGGCGCGACGATGTAAACGAGGACGCCGAAGAGGCCCGTCACGATGACCAAATCGAACGAGACCATCAGGAGCGAGGTGAGCAACCCGCCTGTGTCGCGCCCGCCGTGGAGCAGCAGCACGATGCCCGCGATGACGCCCAGGTAAACGTGCATCAGCATCCAGTAGCGCAAGGGGCTGGCGCGCCGCCTATAGACCTGCTTGCGCGCAGGGTACGTCATCACGGCCGCAATGCCTACGAGCCCGACCAGCCCCGTGATCCAGCGCACCGTCAGCCACGTCCCCCAGAGGTGGCCGTCGAGCGTGTATTTGCGCGCCGCCCACAAACTGGCCCACGTAATCGCGACGGTCGCGAGCACCCCGAAAATGTGCCAGAGGCGCGCCGGCGTGTCGCGCTTGTGTATGTTGCGCCCGATGGCGTGCGTCTGGTCTTTGTAGACTATCCCGACGGCGTTCTTCGCCTCCGCGAAATACTCGCGCGGGTTGACGCGCACGAGCGCGCCCGTCGGGCAGTTCTCCTGGCATGAGTAGGCGTGCTTCTTCGTCCCCGGAGGATTGAGCGGCGTGTTCTCGCAGAGGTTGCACTTGACGGCCAGCAAGTTCTCCGTGTCCGTGACCGGCTCCGGCAGTTTCGCCTTGGCGAGGTTGAACAGGCCCTTGAGCTTCGCGCCGAAGCTTAACGGCGGCACGGCGGCCGCCTTGCGCGGGACCATCGTGATGGCGTTGTAAGGGCACTGCGTCGCGCAGTCGCCGCAGCCGATGCAGGTCTTCGGGTTGATATCTATCTGCCCTTCCTCGAAGCGGCCGATGGCACCCGTCGGGCAGCCCGTCAAACACTCAGGGTCCTGGCAGTGCAGACAAACTGAAGGCGCGAGGACGTGTTGGAGCGAACGGCTCCCGACCTTGACCGGTCGAGCGATGTGTATGCCGCGCCTGAGGAGCCGCGAGCGGCCGTGGACCTTGTGGCAGGCGAGCGAGCAGTTGCCGCAGCGTATGCAGAGGTCCATGTCCATGACGAGCAGGTTCGTGCCGTCAACGATGCCGGTCGTAATCTCGCGCCCGGCGGCGGCAATCAGGCGGCGGTCGGCGGGCGGGTCAGGCTCGCGGTCGTCCGCGTGCGAGAAGGCCGAGAACTGTTTGAGCACCGCGTCGCGCAGCTCAGGGTTGGCGCGCAGGCGCGAGACGGCGACTTCCAAAACTTCCGTGCGCGCCATCACGTTCGCCGTGTACTTCCACGTCCCCTTGTCCGTCGCATCGAGGGCTTCGAGGCCGAGGCAGTTGCCCGCGCCGAGGAAATCAATACCTACGTCCTTGCCAAGCTCCAACACCATGTCCGCCTGCGAAGGGTTGGCGAGGCCGCGCACGCGCCTGACCCACCCGTTCTTGATGAAGACGAGGCGGTTGACGGGGTCGCCCTCCTGAAAGAGAACGTGGTTTTTGCCGTAGACTGTGAAGCGCGCCGCGTCGCCCAACTGCTTGAGCAAATCCGGGCCAAAAGCGTCGGCCGTCGCCTCCTCGACTTCGAGCAGCGTGCGGTCCAGTCCGTACTTGCGATAAGCCACGTCGAGCATGTGGCCGAACTTTTTGAGTTTTCTCAGCAGCCGCAGCGCGGGCCGCTGAATCTCTATGACGTAAGCCTTGGATTCCGGGGGGACTATGATGGTGGCGTTGCGCGGCTGGCCCGCAAGCACGCTTCGTTCGCCGAAGGTCGTCCCCGGCTGAAGCTCCGCGACCTTGCGGGTCGTCCCGTGGTCGTCTGTGACGAGCACGTCCAGGTCGCCGGCGACGAGCGTGTAGAGCGTGTTCCCGCCCCAGTCGCCCTGGCGGACGACCTCCTCGCCCGCTTCGTAAGAGAGTAGCCGCGCGTATGGGCCAACTTTTTTCCCCGTGTAGTTGCGCCCGTAGACGATGACTTCCAGGTCAAGCTCGTACTTGAAGTGGCCGTTGTCGCGCTCGACCAGCTCCGAGATGCTGTCCACGCTCGCGATGGCTTCGAGAATCTGGCCGTGATGTGTGATCTCGCGCGGCATAAAGTAGATGTCGGTCGGAAAATCCGCCGGCTGGCGGAAGTAATCGGGAGCCTGTGCGCTTCAGGCCGTAACTTTACCACGATTGGCGGAAAATTAAACGACTCGAAAATTTCCCCCAGGCCGTGTGACCCGCGCGCCGCGCGATTTACGCGTTATTAGAAAGAGACCGCTAACTCTTTTGAGAGAGGTTCAGGATGGTTACAGAGCGAATCGAGTTACCCGCCGCGCGAGACACTTCCCTTACGCCACGCCTGCTCGGAACAATCGGGATGATCGGCGCGCCGATGCTCTTTCTTTCGGGGCTCCTGTACACGCTCGGCGACGGCCCCGCCGCGTTGATGGCATCCGTGTTGGGCATGCTCTATCTGGTCGGATGGGGCGCGAGCGCGGCCGGGATGCGCCGATTGAGGGTGACGGGCGCGGGCGCGCTCGGCAAGACAATCTTCGTCGTCCAGCTAATCGGACTCTCACTGGCACTCATCTTCAACGCGCTGGAGATTGCGCGCGCCAACCCTGACACCGTTTTCTTCCGCGTCACGGACCTCGCGTGGCCTGTGAGCCACATCTTCATGCTGGTCGTGGGCGCGATTGTCGTAGCGACGCGCGTCTGGCGCGGGTGGCGAAGCTGGACACCTATCCTGTGTGGGCTGGCGCTCCCACTCTTCTTCGCCGCGCGCCCGCTCCTGGGCGGAGAGGCCAGCGGCTTCATCTTCGGCTTCCTGACGATGGTCACGTTCACGCTGCTCGGCTACGCCGTCCGCACGAGCGACCCCAATGTGGATTGAAAGAGTCAAACCCTGGGGTTGAGTTGTTTCATCGGCTGAGTCTTTCTTTAAACCCGCATTCCCGTAATGCCGTTTGACCTCCCGCCGAGAATAGTGAGACGATTGCCCGCGAAGGT
>DATFCB010000586.1:0-3489 GCA_035253525.1 Pyrinomonadaceae bacterium
TCACGCTGGAGGCGCGAAGACGCAAAGGGGTTGAGTCAATCGGTAGCTTGAGTTTTGAAACGCGCTATAAATTTTCCCGTCGCACCTTCTTCGTCGTCGCGCTCGCGACTCTCTTGCTCTGCGCGCAGGATGCAACGGCACAGAGAAGAAGTAAGAAACCCGCCGCCGCTTCAAGTAAATCAATCACCGTCAGGACTGAGCCGAACGCCGTCGTCTGGCTCGACGAGGTCAGGCGCGGCGTGACGGACGCCGGGGGCAAACTCACGTTGGAGAAGGTCTCGGCGGGGCGGCACAGTTTGCGCGTGCGGGCGAGCGGTTTCCGAGAGCGAACGCTTCCTCTCACCGCGGCCCAGCGCGGCGAGATAGAAGTCCGACTGACCGAGACCACGGACGAGGCGGAGTTGACTTTCCAGCGCGCCGAAGAGGCGCGCGAGAAGGCGCGTGACGAGGAGTCGAAGCGCGCGGCCGCCGAGCTTTACCGCAAGGCCATCGAACTCCGGCCCAAGTTCGCGGCGGCGCACGTCGGGCTGGCGCGCCTCCTGCTGGACATGAACGAATACAAGCAGGCGCTCGCGGAGATTGACCTCGCGCGTGAGTCGCGCCCCGTCTACCCGGAAGCGTCGGCGGTCGAGGGTCGCATCCTGCGCTACGCCGCCTTCTGGGACGACGCCATCGCCGCCTTCAAGCGCGCCATACGCGAGGCGCGCGGCTTCCAGCCCGAGGCGCACACCGGCCTCGCCCTGCTCTACGAAGAGAAAGGGATGGACGAAGAGGCAATCGCTGGGTTTCGCACGGCCATCGCCCAGCTCTCCGATTCGGAGCCCGTCCTCTACCAACTGCTCGGCGCGGCCTACGAGAAGATGGAGAGATACAAGGAGGCCGTCGAGGCTTACGAGAAATATTTGCAGCTCGCGCCCGAAGGAAACCTGGCGACCGCCATCCGTTCGGTCATAGACCAACTGCGGCGGCAAGCCGAGGAACAACAATCAAACCAACAGGACTAACAGGAGAACATGCGAAGTCTGACCCACCTGATCGAGCGTAACCGCGCGTGGTCCGAGAATATCAAAGCCCGCACGCCTGACTTCTTTCAAAAATTATCCGAGCAGCAATCGCCAGAGTATCTGTGGATCGGCTGCGCGGACAGCCGCGTCCCGGCGAACGAGATTGTCGGGATGTCGCCCGGAGAGCTTTTCGTTCACCGCAACGTGGCGAACGTCGTCATCCACACGGACCTCAATTGCCTCTCGACCGTGCAGTACGCGGTCGAAGCACTCAAGGTCAAACACATCATCGTCTGCGGCCACTACGGCTGCGGCGGAGTGCGCGCGGCCATGCTCAATTTGAAGCTGGGCCTGATTGACAACTGGCTGCGCCACATACAGGACGTGAGGCAGAAACACGAGGCTTTGCTGGCGGGGATAGCCGACGAGTCTGAGCGCGTGGACAAGCTCTGCGAGTTGAACATCATCGAGCAGGTCTCGAACGTGTGTCAGACGACGATAGTTCAGAACGCGTGGGAGGGCGGGCAGGAGTTGACCGTCCACGGCTGGGTTTACGGCCTGAGCGACGGGCTGGTGCGCGATTTGAACATACACATCAGCAGCCAGGAGGAGATGGCGTCGGTCTACCGCGCCGCCGTGGCAAAAGCGGCCGATGGGTTGTCAGAGCAAACGACTGGTTGACGTAGAACGACGATAGGAGCCGCGAGGATGAGCCTGACGCTCTACTTCCTGCGACACGGGCAGACGGCGCTGAGCCGCGAAGATGTGTTCTGCGGCTCAGGCTCTGACCCGGAGTTGACGGAGGACGGGCTCAAGATGGCGGAGTCTTTCGCCGCCGCCTACCGCTCGAAGGCGTGGCGGGCCATCTACTCAAGCCCGCTGCGCCGCGCCGTCGCCACCGCGCGGCCACTCGCGGACGCGCTGACCCTAGACATAGAGGAACGCGACGGGTTGAAAGAGATCGGCTACGGCCTTTGGGAAAGACTCTCTAAAGAGGCGGTCGAGGGTCAATTCCACGACGACTACATTAGCTGGCTGGCCGACCCTTCGTGGCACGCGCCGACCGGGGGCGAGACGGCCGTCCTGATTGCGCGGCGAGGGATGCACGTCGTCGAAGCAATCCGCCGCCGGTTCGACGACGGCAACGTCCTGGTCGTCTCGCACAAAGCGACCATCAGGATCATGCTGTGCTGCCTGCTCGGCATTGACGTGGGGCGCTTTCGCTACCGCATGGTCTGCCCAGTGGGCTCCGTCAGCGTCGTCGAGTTCACCGCGCATGGGCCGCTCCTGCACGTCCTCGCGGACCGCTCACACCTGGACGAGCGCCAGCGCTCTTTGCCTGGGACTTGATTTTCTCGACGGTTCAAGAAGAAGCTCACTTCCGCGCTCGAACTCGAAAGCATCTTTCAGTCAATCCTCCGAGAAGGGGGGTGGCTTACTCGCGCGGCTCCTCTTTTACTTGACATACACCGGCCGCGCTCCTATGCTCGGCCCGTTACGCGTCCGTCACGAAGCACGGTATCCACCAGTCTAATCTCAGGCCAACGAAATCTAGCCTCAACTGCGGGCCACCGAGAGCGCATTCCTCCCGGTAAAGGAGAGTTCATATGACCCCCTCACCGAACCTCAGACAACTTGCCATCGCCTGCTTCTTAATCTGCGCGCTGTTCGTCACCGTGTCAATCAGCATCAAGTCTGAAGCGGGTCGCGTTGCCGACAATCATTTCCCTTCCTCTCCGGCTCCGGCTGCGAGCGCGCCCTCGGAGAAGACTGCGCCGCAGGCCGAGGCGGCTGACGAGGAGACGCGAGAGCGCGTCAGCGAGGCTTACATGAAGCTACCGCTGAGCTTTGAGGAGAACCGCGGGCAGGTGGACGCGGAAGTTCGCTACGTCTCGCGCGGCCCCGGCTACACGCTTTTTCTCACGCCGGCCGAGGCCGTGCTGGCACTGCCCGGCGCGGCCGACGACAGGCGCAATGAGAAGCCCGGTCTGCGCCCTGAGCGTCAGCCTACGGCCGCGACCCGCGACTCGCGGCCCGCGATACTACGCATGAAGCTGCGTGGCGCGAACGCCGCGCCCGCCGTCTCAGGCCAGGACAAAATGAGTTCGCGGACCAACTATTTCATCGGCAACGACCCGAAGAAATGGCACACGGACGTGGCGAGTTACGAGCGCGTCAGGTACTCGCAGGTCTATCCAGGCGTAGACATCATCTACTATGGGCGGCAGCAGCAATTGGAGTACGACTTCGAGGTCGCGCCCGGCGCGGACGCGAGCCCGATAGCCCTGGAGTTCGCGGGCGTGGAGCGCGTCAGGATAGAGCGCGGGACTGGCGACCTGCTGCTGGCGACGGCCAACGGAGAGGTCAGGCAGCGCAGGCCCGTGGCGTATCAGGAAGCGGCGGGCGCGCGCCGGGAGGTTGTGAGTAATTACGTGATGAGGGGCGAGCACGAGGTCGGGATTGAGGTCGGGGAGTACGACCGCAC
>DATFCB010000587.1:0-22517 GCA_035253525.1 Pyrinomonadaceae bacterium
GCATAGAAAACTCCCCGAACTCTTAAAGCGCCGGCCCCGCTTTGAAAATATTTTCAAAAAAAAGATACTGCCCGTGTCGAATCGGCCGCCCCTCGTTCGTCGTGTAAGTAGAGACGAGGATGAGGCCGGTCCAGGCCGCCCGGCTCGTAACACGAAAATAGAAGGAGAATTTACCATGCGGTTCATGATCATCGTTAAAGCAAATAAGGATTCAGAGGCGGGCGTGCTCCCGGACGAAAAGATATTTGCCGAGATGGGCAAGTTCAACGAAGAACTGGTGAAGGCCGGCGTCATGCTCGCGGGCGAGGGGCTGCAAGCCAGCTCGAAGGGCGCGCGTGTCCGGTTCGAGGGCTCGAAGCGGACTGTGATTGACGGCCCCTTCGCCGAGACGAAGGAACTAATCGCGGGCTTCTGGCTGTGGCAGGTGAAGTCCAAGGAAGAGGCCATCGAATGGCTCAAGCGCGCGCCCTTCCAGGAGGGCGAGGTCGAGATTCGCCAGGTCTTCGAGGTCGAGGACTTCGGCGACAACCTCAGCCCCGAACTGAGAGAGCAGGAGGAGCGCCTGCGCGCGCAGTTGTCCGAGAAGCAGCAGTAGTCGCCTGTCGTGACGACTTCCGATACACATCGCACCATTGACGCTGTCTGGCGGATAGAGTCCGCGAAGCTCATCGCCGGCCTCGCGCGCTTGGTGCGCGATGTCGGCCTGGCCGAAGAATTGGCACAGGACGCTCTCGTCACGGCGCTTGAGCGGTGGCCCGAGACGGGCATCCCCGAAAACCCAGGGGCCTGGCTCATGGCCGCCGCCAAGCACCGCGCGATTGACCACCTGCGCCGGAACAAGCTCCTCGAACGCAAGCATGAAGAGCTTGGCCGCGAGTTGGAGGCCCAGGAGAGGCTGATGCCCGACTTCGACTCGGCACTTGACGATGACATAGGCGACGACCTCTTGCGCCTGGTCTTCACGGCCTGCCACCCTGTGCTTTCCACGGAGGCGCGCGTCGCTCTCACGCTACGGCTGCTCGGGGGCCTGACGACCGAAGAGATTGCGCGCGCCTTCCTCGTTGCGGAGCCGACAGTGGCCCAGCGCATCGTCCGCGCCAAGCGGACTCTCAGCGAGGCGCGCGTCCCCTTCGAGGTCCCACACGGGGCGGAGCGGGACGCGCGCCTCTCGTCCGTGCTCGAAGTCATCTACCTGATTTTCAACGAGGGTTATTCCGCGACCGCGGGCGACGACTGGGTGCGGCCCGCACTCTGCGAAGAGGCTCTTCGCCTGGGGCGCATCCTCGCGGAACTGGCACAGCAGGAGCCGGAGGTCCACGGCCTCGTCGCGCTGATGGAAATTCAGGCGTCGCGTTTGCGGGCGCGCACGGGCAAGGACGGTGAGCCAGTTCTTTTACTAGACCAGGACCGCGCGCGTTGGGACTGGCTGCTCATACGCCGCGGGCTCGCTGCGCTGGAGCGCGCGGAGAAACTTGGGGGCGCGTTCGGCCCCTACGCGCTACAGGCCGCGATTGCCGCCTGTCACGCGCGTGCGCGCGTCGCGTCCGCGACCGACTGGGCGCGCATCGCCGCGCTCTACGACGCGCTGGCACAACTCATGCCCTCGCCCGTCGTCGAGCTGAACCGCGCGGTCGCTCTTTCCATGGCGTTCGGCCCCGCGGCCGGACTTGAGCTGGTTGATAAGCTGAAAGACGAGCCTTCGCTCAAGGGCTATCATCTGCTGCCGAGCGTGCGCGGCGACCTACTCTCAAAGCTCGGCCGCACGGACGAAGCCCGCGCCGAGTTCGAGCGCGCGGCCTCGCTGACGCGAAACTCCCGCGAGCGCGAGCTGCTGACGGAACGCGCGAAAGCAATGATGAGTTAAAGGTGGTTGGTTTTTATAGCCGCTTGCGATTGAGTGTGAGCAATAGGAAGTCTCACGCAAAGGCGCAAAGGCGCGAAGAAAGGCTTAATTGTTTTCTTCGCGCCTTTGCGTCTTGGCGTGAGATATTTTTCTTCAGGCTACACTCAATTGCAAACCGACATCATTCATCATTACTTTTTCTTGTGCTTGAAGCTGCGTTCCCCGCTGCTGTAGCTGGCGACGGTTTGGCCGTCGCCGATGAGTTGATACTTGTAGGTGGTGAGACCTTCGAGGCCGACCGGGCCGCGCGCGTGCAGCTTGCCGGTGCTGATGCCCAACTCCGCGCCGAGGCCGTAGCGGAAGCCGTCGGCGAAGCGCGTGGAGGCGTTGTGATAGACGCCGGCCGCGTCAATGCTCTCAAGGAAAAGCTTCGCCGCCGCGCTGTCCTCCGTGACGATTGATTCCGTGTGACCCGAGCCGTGAGCGTGTATGTGGGCGATTGCCTCGTCGCAGCTCTTCACAACCTTGACCGCGATGATTAAGTCTGAGTATTCAGTCCGCCAGTCGTCCTCCGTGGCTGGAACGATGGCCGATGAATCGGCGAGGGCGAGTGTGCGCGGGCAGCCGCGCACTTCGACCCCGGCAGAGAGGAACTGCTCGACCATCCCTGGAAGAAACCGGCCCGCAATTTCTTCATGTACCAGCAAGGTCTCCGCCGCGTTGCACGCCGCGGGGTACTGCACCTTCGAGTCGAAGGCGATGGCCCGCGCCTTCCCCGTGTCCGCCGCAACGTCCACGTAGACGTGACAGACGCCCTCGCCGTGTCCGAGCACGGGGATGCGGCTGTGTTCGGCGACGAAGCGGACGAACTCTTTCGAGCCGCGCGGGATGATTAAGTCTATCTCTTCGTCGCGCGTCAGCATCTCGGCCACGTCGTCGCGCGTGCGAAGCAGATTGAGCGCGTCGGCCGGAGCGTCCGCGAACTGACCGAGCGCCTCGTGCCAGATGGAAATCAGTGTCTCGTTGGTGTGCGCCGCTTCCGCGCCGCCTTTGAGGAGCAGCGCGTTGCCCGACTTCAAGGCGAGCGCGGCAACTTGCGGGATGACATCCGGGCGCGACTCGAAGACCACGCCGACGACGCCGAGCGGGCACGTCAACTTGTAGAGCGTCAAACAATCGTCCAACTCTGTGACGGCCAACTCGCGCCCCAAAGGGTCTTCGAGCGCAGCCACCTCGCGCACTCCCGTCGCCATCTGCCGGACGCCGCGCTCGCTCGTCCGCAAGCGGTCGAGCATCGCGCGCGACATGCGGCCCCGCTCGACATCTTCCGCCGCCGCGCGGCAATCAAGCTCGTTGGCGCGAAGTATCTCCGCGCTTCTCTCTTCAATCAAATTGGCAGCCGTTAGCAAAAGCTCGTCGCGCAGCGAGGACGGCAAGGTCGCGAGCACGCGCGAGGCGGCCTTCGCCCGGCGCGCTATGTCCGCGACCTCAGACCCCGTACTTTGAACCTCGACCGAACTGCTCATCACTCCTCCAACAGGACTATGTTATCGCGCGTCACCAGCACGCGCGAGGGCAACGCGCCCAAACCCTCGCGCGCTCCCAGGTGAGCGCCTGCCTCCACGAGTGCCCGCGCCTCCGCGCTCGCGCAGTTGACGATGCCGCGTGCGAACTCGCGCCCCTCGCAATCCGTGATCGCCACGACCGACTGCGGCTCGAACTGCTCCTCCACGCGGACGACCCCAGACGAGAGCAGGCTCGCCTTGCCGCCCAGGAGCGCGTCGCGCGCGCCGTTGTTGACGACCAGGCGACCGCTCACGCCCGCCGCGTAAGCGATCCAGCGGCGCTTGCCCGCCATGCGCGACGACGACATGAAAGTGGTGCCGACGAATTCGCCCGCGAAGATTTGTGCCAGAATGTCCGGCCTCCTGCCGTTGGCGATGACGGCCACGCCCCCTGCGCGCATCGCTATGTCCGCCGCCTCAAGCTTCGTCAGCATCCCGCCGCGCCCACCTGCCGACGCGCCGCCCGCGACCGACTTCAACTCGGGCGTGACCTCTTCGACCAGACGAACGACCGACGATTCTTCGCCGTCAATCTGACCAGCGGCTGCGTCCGCCGGACCATTTCTGAACAATAACCCGTCCACGTTCGTCAACAGGACGAGCGCGCTCGCCTCCAGCTTGCTCATGACGAGCGCGGCGAGACGGTCGTTGTCGCCGAAGGCGCGCTCGGGGCCGCCCGTCAAATACTCAAGCTCGTCCGTCGAGACGGTGTCGTTCTCGTTGACCACCGGCAGGACATTCAGCTTGAGCAGCTTCTCCATCGTCCGGCGTAGGTTGCCGTAGCGCCGCCGGTCCTTGAAGTCGTCCTGAGTCAAAAGCACCTGCGCTATCGGCACGTCGTGCGCGCGGAACAGTTGCTCGTAGGCGTGCATCAAGAGGCTCTGCCCGACGGCGGCGGCGGCCTGCCGCGTCGCCAGATCGCGCAACCGCGAACGGTGCAGGCCCAGACGCCCCGCCCCGAGCCCGACGGCCCCTGAAGAGACCAGCACGAGTTGGCGGCCCGCACTCTTCAGCGCAGCCATAGAGCGCACGAGCGGCGTCACGCGCTCGACACAAATCTCGCCCCCGTCGCCGGTGACCGTGCTCGTCCCGAGCTTGACGACCACGCGGTGCGCCGCGCGCAGTCGCCGCTGACTTTCATTCTCCAACTCCCGTTCAATCATTCCGTGTAACTTTAACTTTCACGAGCCGGCAAAGACAAACGGGCATGATTCTATACCGCGAACTTTTCTTAACGTCTCCAGCGTGAGAAGGAGTTCGTCTAGCCATCACACGATAGACCGTCGTATTATCCACGAGGCAGATTTGGTAAAACAAAACTTATGACACAGATGATCGTCCCTTCCAGAAGAACCGCCAACTTTCATTACGCGATTCGCGACCTCGTCAATGCCGCCGAAGCCCTCGAACGCGCCGGTCGCCAGGTCATCTCGCTCAACATAGGCGACCCGCAAGCCTACGGCTTCCGCCCGCCCGCCCACATGGTCGAAGGCGTGGCCCGCGCGCTCAGGGATAATTTCACTGGCTACTCACATTCGGCCGGGCTGTGGGAGGCCAGAGAGGCCGTGGCCCATTACGCGACCGCGTTGGGTGCGCCGACCGCCCCCGCGCAGGTCTTGATAACTTCCGGCGCGTCAGAGGCGGCCGATCTGATTCTGACCGCACTGGTCGAAGAGGGTGACGAAGTGTTGTTGCCCGCGCCGGGCTATCCGCTGTACCCGGCGATTCTCAACAAGCTGGGGGCCGTCGCGCGCTACTACCGGCTGGACGGCGGGCGCGGCTGGCAGTTCGCGCCCGAAGAGTTGGCCCAATTGATTTCGAAGCGGACGCGCGCGCTCGTCCTGATAAACCCGAGCAACCCGACGGGCGCGATAGTTCCAGAGAAGACCATCAGAGAAGTTTTAGAGTTGGCCGCGCGCCACAACCTGCTGGTCATCACGGACGAGGTTTACCGCGAGCTGAGTTTCGCCGAGCGGCCCGTGGCCGCCTCGGTGATCGCGCGCGAGGTGGACGCGCCCGTCATCACTTTGGAGAGTTTGTCTAAGACGCACCTGGTTCCGGGCTGGCGCGTCGGCTGGATGCGCTTCACCAACGAAGAGAAGATGCGCGACCTCCCGCTCGCCATCACCCGCCTGGCGAGCGGGCGGCTCTGCTCGCCGACGCCGGCGCAATACGGCGTGCGCCCCGCGCTCGAAGGCGACAAGAGCTTTCTGGACGAATTCATGCGGGAGATTAAAAGCAGGCGCGACTTCGTCCTCGCGGCCGTCAAAGGCATCAAGGGCCTGTCGTGTGAAACACCCGCGGCCGCCTTTTACGCGATGATTCGTGTGGAAGACCCTCTGCGGAGGACGGACGAGAGCTTCGTGCTCGACCTGCTCGAAGAAACGGGCGTGCTGGTCGTGCACGGGTCCGGTTTTGGCACAGACCCCGCGGGCGGATTTTTCCGCCTCGTCTATCTCCCGGACGAAAGCACCCTCGGGCACGTCTTCGACGAGATCGGCCGCTTCCTGAAGTCGTCCGCTTCCTGGAGGGCCGCCGCGCCGGGAGGTGTGTCCGAGTGATTCGACTTTTTGTTTGACAACGGAGAACAGATTCGGCTATAAGCTCAGCCTCGCTAGAACGCTGGGAAACGTCATGCAGAGCTTCAACCTTCAGCACGTCACCATTATCGCGCACCACCACGGCGTCCATCATCGCCGTGCGGGCAGCGCTCCGGCGATGGTGGTCTTTTGCGAGGGAATGAGGGAGTAACAGCAAGACTCTAAACTTCTGATTTCTACGAAACCGCTGCCAGTGACTTGGAAAAGTCCGGCGGCGGTTTTCTCGTTTTGATTGAAAATTTTTGGGCCATATGAACGAGCCTTTATCAAAGATTCCCGACGGCATGAGGTACTACTTCGGGGCGGAGGCGCGTCTGCGCCGCTCAGTCGAGGATACGGTCATGCGCGTCTTCGACGGCTGGTCTTACGAAGAGATCGTCACGCCGTCGGTTGACTACCTGGCGCTGTTCGAGCGCGGGATGGGGCCGGAGGCCGCTGAGCAGACTTTCCGCTTCACGGATCGCGACGGGCGACTGCTGGCGCTCAGGCCCGACGTGACCTCTTCGGTGGCGCGCGCCGCCGCGACGCTGTTTGCGCCGCGCGAGCGCCCGCTGCGCTTCTGCTACGCCGCCTCCGTTTTCCGACACCAGTCGCGCTCGCACGCCGACTGGCGACGCGAGAGCAGTCAACTCGGCTGCGAACTGATAGGGCGCGCGGCCGGCGAGGCCGAAATGGAAGTGCTCGCGATGGCGGCCGAAATCTTCGCGCGCCTCGGCCTACAGGACCGCTACCGAATCACCGTCAGCAGCGTCGAAGTCTTCAACGGGGTCGCCGAACGGCTCGCGCTGGACGCGCGCGAGCGGGAAACCCTGCGCCACCTGATAGACGTGAGGGACGCCACCGAAGTCAGGCGATTCTTGTGCTCGACGGCCACGCTCGCCGAAGACTGCGCAGTGTTTTCCGGCCTCGTTCAGCTTCCGGGCAAACGCGAAATCCTGAACGCCGCCCGCAAGCTAATTACCAACGACCGCTCGGTCCGCGCGCTCGACGCGCTCGAAAAGCTGTGGCGCGTCGTCGAAGAACTCTCCCTCTCTCACGCCTTCGAGATTGACCTGGGCGACGTGTCCGGGCTCGATTACTACACGGGCCTGACTTTCAAGATGTACGTGGAGGGGGCTGGCGCGCGTGTCGGCAGCGGCGGGCGCTACGACGAATTGACCGCGAATTTCGGCCGTCATGAGCCCGCCATAGGTTTCGTGCTCGACCTCAACGCCCTGACGGAAATCCTGATGCGGGGCGGGTCGTTCCAGGTCCCGGCGGATGCGGGGCCGCGCTGCGCGCGAATTTTGGCACAGGAACCGGCGGCGGCGTTCAAGGAGGCGCGGCGGCTGAGGGAGAGAGACGAGCGCGTCTGCGTTGAGTTGGGAGAGGGATAGATGACTGAACTGACCATCGCCTTCGCCAAGGGGAGGATGCAGGAAGAAGCGCTGGGGCTGCTGGCACACGCGGGCGTGCGCGTCCCCTTCAACGGACACAACTCGCGCCGCCTCGCGCTCGTGGACGAGAGTGGGAGCTATCGCTTCATCTTCGTCAAGCCTTCGGACGTGCCGGTCTACGTCGAGCACGGGACGGCCGATTGCGGCGTCGTCGGCCTGGACGTTCTGCTGGAATCGGGCGCGGACCTTTTACAGCCGCTCGACCTCGGCGTCTGTCGCTGCCGCGTCGCGGTCGCGGCAATCAACGGGGCGCTCAAATCGGAGGCGGGCGCGTTGCGCGTGGCGACCAAATACCCACACATCGCGGCCGCGCATTTCGGCGCACGCGGCGTCCCCGTGGAGATCATAGAGTTGGCCGGGTCCGTTGAACTCGCGCCCGTCCTCGGACTCGCGGACGCAATCGTGGATGTGGTGGAGACGGGACGCACGCTCGCCGAGAACGGCCTCGACGTGGTCGAAGTCATCACAGGCTCGACCGCCCGGCTGGTCGTCAACCGCGCGAGCTTTCAACTGAAGGCCGCAGCCGTTTCCCGCCTGATAGGCACGCTCAAAAGTGTTCTGGGAGAAGAGTCGTTTGATGATTGAAGTGATTCGCAAAGACGAGAGGGAGCGGCGCGCACGCAAATTGGCACAACTGCGGTCGCGCAGCGTGGCGCTCGATGCTGAGTTGATGAGCACCGTCTCCGAGATCATCGCTGACGTGCGACGGCACGGCGACGCGGCGCTCGTTGATTACACGGCGCGCTTCGACGGCGTGCGCCTGGAACGCTCGGGCTTGCGCGTCCCTGAAGAGACTTTGCTTCGAGCGGCACGGAGCGCGGACCCTGCCGTCGTTGAAGCCCTGCGCGAAGCCGTCAGGCGGGTCAGGGAGTTTCATGAGCACGAGCGCGAGAAGTCCTGGGAGTTGAGTTCGGCCGAGGGCGTGAAAATGGGCCAGCGCATCACGCCTTTGGAGCGGGCGGGTCTGTACGTGCCGGGCGGGCTTGCGAGCTATCCGTCGTCCGTCGTGATGAACGTCGTTCCGGCGCAGGTGGCGGGAGTCGGGCGCATCGTCGTCGCGACGCCGCCGCGCACGCTCGCAGAGAATCCGGCGGTCGCGGCCGCGCTCGTGGAGTTGAACGTCACGGAGGTGTACGGCCTCGGCGGAGCGCAGGCGGTGGCGGCGCTCGCCTACGGGACGGAGACGGTGCCGCGCGTGGACAAAATTACGGGGCCGGGGAACAGGTACGTCGCCGCGGCGAAGAAGCTTGTGTTCGGCGCGGTCGGGATTGACTCGATAGCCGGGCCGACGGAGGTCGTCGTCGTCGCGGACGAGACGGCGCGCGCGGACTTCGTCGCGGCCGACCTGCTCGCGCAGGCGGAGCACGACGAGGAGGCTTCGGCCGTACTCATCACCACGAGCGAGACGCTCGCGCGAGAAGTCGTCGCGCAATTGGGGCGGCAGATTGGCGACCTCCCGAGAAGGGAGATAGTCGAAAAGTCTCTGGCGAAATTCGGCGCGGTCATCATGGCCGAGACCCTGGAAGAGGCATGTGACTTCGTGAACGAGTTAGCGCCGGAGCACCTGGAAATCATCGCGCGCGACGAGGACGAACTGGCGGCGCGCGTGCGTCATGCCGGCGCGATCTTTTTGGGGGCGCACACGCCTGAAGCTGTCGGCGATTACTTCGCCGGGCCGAATCACGTCCTGCCGACGGGCGGGGCCGCGCGCTTCTCTTCGGCCCTCGGCGTTTACGATTTCGTACGGCGCACGACCGTCCTACGTTACACGAAAGATGAGCTTTCGCGTACGGCGCACATGATTGCGGCGCTGGCCCGCGCGGAAGGCTTGGACGCGCACGCGCGCTCCGCGCTCATCCGGCAGGAGTGATAAGTGATAAGTGATAAGAAAAACCGCCTGCCTTTTGTCTTTACTTATCACTCATCACTTATCACTCATTTTGCGGTGACTTTTGATGACTGACCCTTTGGACACAATCAAGCAGCGTGTGCGCAGGTTGCGCGCTTACACGCTTGTGCCCGCGCGCGCGCTGGTCAAGCTCAACCAGAACGAGAATCCGTGGGACGCGCCTGAGCGCATCAAGGAGGAGAGTTTGCGGCGTCTCGACGAGCGGGCGTGGGCGCGCTACCCGGATTTTGTGCCAGCGAGTTTGCACGAGCGGCTGGCCGCCTTCGCGGGGTGGCGCGCGGACGGCGTGCTCGCGGGCAACGGCTCGAACGAGTTGATCCAGGCGCTCCTGATGGTGACAGTCGGCGAAGGAAAACGCGTCCTCATCTCGGAGCCGACCTTCACGCTCTACCGCCAGGTCGCAACAATCCTCGGCGGCGAGGTGCTGAGCGTGCCGCTTGACGAGAACCTGAGTTTCGACGCGGCGGCGCTCGCGCAAGCTGTCACGGATGTTCGTCCGGCGGTGACGATCATTTGTTCGCCGAACAACCCCACGGGCTGCCGTCTAGGCGAGCACGAGCTGGCAAAGCTGCTTGAGCTGTCGGCGGGCCTGGTCGTGGTTGACGAGGCTTACTTCGAGTTTTCCGGGCGAACAATCGTGCCGCTGTTGCGGCGTCACCGGAATCTGGTTGTCCTGCGCACCTTCTCGAAGGCGATGGCGATGGCGGGGTTAAGAGTCGGCTACCTGCTGGCCGCGCCCGAGTTGACGCGCGAGGTCGCGAAGGCCGTGCTGCCTTACAACCTCAACGTCGTCTCGCAAACGGCCGCTGTCGTCGCGCTCGAACTGTACGAGACTGAAATCAAGCCGCTCGTCGAGCGCATCGTCACTGAGCGCGGGCGGCTCTCTTCGGCGCTCGCGGAGATAGACGGGCTCGCGCCCGTGCCTTCGCACGCCAACTTCATGGTCGTTCGTTCGTCACTCGAACCTCGCTTCGTCTTCGCGGAGTTATTAAAGCGCGACATCCTGATACGCGACGTGAGCGGCTACCCCATGCTCAAAGAGTTCTTCCGCGTGAGCGTCGGCACGCCCGGCGAGAACGACCTGTTGATTGCGTCGCTCAGAGAGATTTTCGAGAAAGGATTTTGAGTCATGTCCAGCCAACTGCAAACGTCGAAGCGCGCGGCGCTGATTCACAGGCGGACGAAGGAGACGGACGTGCGCGTCGCGCTCGACCTGGACGGGAGCGGGAACGCCAGCGTCTTCACAGGGATTCCCTTCCTGGACCACATGCTCGAACTGTTCGCACGCCACGGCCTCTTCGACCTGGAAGTCGAGTGCCGCGGCGACCTGGATGTGGACGACCACCATTCGGTCGAAGACATAGCCATCTCTCTGGGCGAGGCGGTCAGGCAGGCGCTCGGCGACAAGGCTGGCATCGCGCGTTACGGCGCGGCGCTCGTGCCTATGGACGAGGCGTTGTGCCGCGCCGTGATAGACCTCTCGGGCCGCTTTTATCTGGTCTACGAGGTGGAGACGCGGCGGCACATGATAGGTAACTTCTCAGTCGAGTTGGCCGAACATTTCTGGCGCTCGTTCAGCGAGGCCGCGCGCTGCAATCTGCACCTGGACTGCCTGCGCGGGCGCAACACACACCACATTCTCGAAGGGCTGTTCAAGGCGACGGCGCGCGCGCTCAGTCAGGCGGTGGAGCGCGACCCGCGCATTGAAGGCGTCTTGAGCACGAAGGGGGTGCTGTAGGGTGGCGGCCGTTGCGCTGGCAATTATTGATTATGGGGTCGGCAATTTGCGCTCCGTCGAAAAGGCTTTCGCGGCGAACGGGTGCGGGGCGGTTGTCACGGACGACGCGCGGACGTTGCGCGCGGCGGAGCGTTTGGTGCTGCCGGGCGTCGGCGCGTTCGGCGCGTGCATGAAGGCGCTGCGCGCGCGCGGCTTCGATCAACTGGTGCTTGAGCGCGCGGCCCGTGGCACGCCGCTCCTGGGCGTCTGCGTAGGGATGCAGATGCTCTTCGAGGAGTCTGAAGAGTTCGGATTGTGCAGCGGGCTGGGGCTTCTGGGCGGGCGCGTGCGCCGCTTCCCCGCTGACTTACTCGTGCCGCAGGTCGGCTGGAATCAGGTGCGGCAACGCCACGCGCACCCTCTATTGGCGGGCGTCGAGGACGAGGCTTTCTTCTACTTCGTGCACTCATACTATTGCGAGCCGAGCGACGCGAGCGTGCTGATTGGCGAGACTGTCTACGGCGCTCCATACGCCTCGGTGGTCGCGCAAGGTAACATCTGCGGCGTTCAGTTTCATCCCGAGAAAAGTCAGGCCGCCGGGCTCCGACTCTTAAAGAACTTCGCGACCAACGACTGACTCAACCCCTTTGCGTCTTTGCGCCTTTGCGTGAGAAAACTACAACCACTCACGCCAAGCCGCAAAGACGCAAAGAGAACCAAGATGCTTGCGAAAAGAATCATTCCTTGCCTGGACGTTGACCGCGGGCGCGTGGTCAAGGGGATTCGGTTCGTCTCGCTGGTGGACGCGGGCGATGCGGTCGAGCAGGCCCGCAAATACGACGCCGAGGGCGCGGACGAATTGGCCTTCCTGGACATCACGGCCTCCTCGGACCAGCGCGGCATCACCGCCTCGCTCGTGCGGCGCGTGGCAGACGAGGTCTTCATCCCGCTCACGGTCGGCGGCGGGCTCAACAGCCCCGAAGATATACGCGCGGTCCTGCGCGCAGGCGCGGACAAAGTCTCGCTCAACACGGCCGCCGTCGAACGGCCCGAATTAATCTCGCGCGCGGCGGAGACGTTCGGCAGCCAGTGCGTCGTCGTCGCCATTGACGCGCGCCGCAGGAATGCGCACGACACGGGCGACGGCTGGCAGGTCTTCACTCACGGCGGACGCCGCGACACGGGCCGCGACGCGTTGGAGTGGGCCGCGCGTGCCGAAGCGTTGGGCGCAGGCGAGATTCTTTTGACAAGCATGGACAGGGACGGGACGCGCGACGGCTACGACCTCAGGTTGACGCGCGCGGTCGCGGATGCCGTTCGCATCCCCGTCATCGCTTCCGGCGGGGCCGGACGGCCCGAGCATTTCTTCGAGGCGCTAACCGCAGGCGGCGCGAGCGCCGTGCTCGCCGCCTCGCTCTTCCACTTCGGCCAACTGAAGATCGCCGAGTTGAAGAGCTATCTGAGAATGAGAGGAGTGGTCGTGCGATGAAACTCGCGGTCGAAGACTTGAAGCTTGAGGGGCAGGATTTGATTCCGGCCGTCGTGCAGGACGCGCGGACGCTGGAAGTGCTCACCCTGGCATACATGAACGAAGAGAGCTTGAGGCGCACACTCAGCGAGCGGGAGACATGGTTCTGGTCGCGCTCGCGCAAGCAGCTTTGGCACAAAGGGGAGACTTCAGGGAACACGCAGCGCGTCGTCGAAGTGTCCGCGGATTGCGACCTGGACGCTTTGCGTCTGCTCGTAGAGCCACGCGGCCCGGCCTGCCACACGGGCGCGCGCTCGTGCTTTCAACATCCGCTCGAAACGACCCGGAGCGACGCGGAAGAGCGTGAGCCTGCTTACACCGGCGCGGTGCTCGAACAACTTTACGCTCTGCTTGAGAGCCGCAAGCGGGAGCGGCCCGAGGGGTCATATACCGCCTATCTTTTCAAACAGGGTCTGGACAAGATTCTGAAGAAGCTGGGCGAAGAGTCTGCCGAGACGATCATCGCGGCCAAGAACGAAGAGACCGGCCCGCTCGTCGCGGAAATCTCTGACCTCGTGTATCACCTCCTAGTGCTGATGGTCGAACGCGGCGTGACGCTGGGAGAGGTCGCGCTCGTGTTGGAAGCGCGCGGGCAGGAGAGACGAAACGAGAAGGGCGAGTCAGATGCTACTGATTCCGGCGATTGATCTGAAGAACGGCCAGTGCGTGCGGCTCAGGCAGGGAGTCAGGGACAGCGTAAAGGTGTACGACGGCGACGCGGTCGAGGCGGCGCGCAGGTTCGAGGACGCGGGTGCGCGGATGCTTCACGTGGTTGACCTGGACGGGGCGTTCGGCGAAAGAGGCTCGCCCAACCGGCGGGTCGCGAGTCGAATCATCAGCGCCGTCAGGATACCGGTCCAATTCGGCGGCGGGATGCGCTCGGTCGCGGATGTCTCGCGGATGATTGAGGGCGGCGTCGAACGAGTCGTCATCGGCACTCTGGCCGTCGAGTCGCGGGAAACTTTGTCGGAGCTTGTAGAACTTTTTGGCCCACGCGTTGCTGTCGGCATTGACGCCCGAGAGGGCCAGGTCGTTACGCACGGCTGGGAGAAACGCGGACGCGTGGCGGCCGTCGAGTTGGCGCGAGAGGTCGCGCGCGCGGGCGTCGAGCGCATCATCTACACGGACGTGGGGCGCGACGGGATGCTCGAAGGCGTCAACGTCGAGCAGACCTGTCTCATCGCACGCGAGTCGGGCCTGAAAGTCACGGCCTCGGGCGGCGTCTCCTCGCTCAACGACATAGAGCGCGTGGCGCGTGTGAGCGTCCACGGCGTTGACAGCCTGATTATCGGAAGAGCGCTTTACGAGAAGAGGTTCACCTTGCAGGAAGCATTACTGCGTTTTCCAACCGAAGGCGACTTGTGAGGTGAGAGGAAAGTCTCACGCAAAGGCGCAAAGGCGCGAAGAGAAGCTCAACTCTTTTCTTCGCGCCTTTGCGTGGGGTGGTCTGTGTTTAGAACGTCACGCGCGCGGCGAATTGAAAGGCGCGGGGGCCGCCGGAGCCGAAGACGCCGCCAGCCGTGTTGACGGGTTGGCCGAAGCTGGACGAGCGCAGGAAGCCAGGGCTCGCGGGGTCGCCGCTGTCCCGTACGAGGACGTTGGAGAACCCGGAGTAGTTGGACTTCGAGGTGCCGAGCACGTTCGTCACGTTGAAGAGGTTGAAGACTTCGGCTATCGGCTCGACGGTGAAGCGCTCGCCCAGGCGGAAGACTTTCGAGACGCGCAGGTCGAAAGAGTTGAAGCTGTCGTTGAAACGCGCGTCGTCGCGCACGAGCGGGAGCAATTGGCCGCCCACGCCGCCGGCCGCGTTGAGTTGTTGAATGAAGGCGTTCAACTCTGCGCCCGTCTGGAAGATTCTCCCGCCCGCGTTGCGCTGCAATTGCGGGATGCGCGAGGAGGCGTCCGGCAACAGGATGTCCATCGGCACGCCCGAGGCGATTGTCCAGATGGGCGAGAGGCGCACCCTGTACGGCAGATCAATCACCCCCGCGAAGGTGAAGCGGTGGCGCTGGTCGTTCGGCGTCGGCCCGTATTCCAGTTGCAGGTTGTTTGAATTTATGGGGCCGTTCGAGAAAGGAATCTGGTCGTCGTTCGCGTAGTTGAAAGCTTTCGAGAGCGTGTAGGAGGCACGGAACTGGTAACGGTTCGAGTACCGCTTCTCGAAACTGAGGAGGAGCGCGTCGTACTTCGTCCTGACGGAGGATTCCAGATTCTTCACCTGGTCAGGCCCGCCGACGACGGGGTTGAAGACTGTGCCAATTGTTCGGCCGATGATGAAGTGTGTGCCGAAGTTGTGTAAATAATCTGCGCGTACCACGAAGTCTCTGCCGAACTGGCGCTGGACGCCTAAATTCGCCTGCTGCACCATCGGATTTTGCATGTCGTTGTCAATGATGTTGATGCCGCCCGCGCCCGCGCCGGGCAGGACGAAGCCCGTGAACGGATTCTCCAGGGTCGGTGCGGGCGGCGGGAACTGGCCGCACGCGGGGTCGAAGAGACACGGCGGCGGGATGAAGAAGACGTTGCCCGCGCGGACTTCAACCGGCAACGCACGCCCGTCGAGGCCGCGTTCGAGCGTTTGAATTTCGAGCGTCACGCGGTCGTAGTAGATGCCGTAGCCGCCGTGAAGGCTGGTGCGCTCGTTGAAAGAGTAGTTGAAGCCAAAGCGCGGAGCGATGTTGTTGCCGTCGCGCGAACGCGTGCCGTCGAGGAAAGGCAGGATGAGCGGGTTCAACTCGTCCACGCGGCTGATATTTTTAACGTCCGTGTCCAACTCATACCGCAGGCCGAGGTTCAGTGTGAGCCTGGGCGTGACGCGCCAGTCGTCTTGAATGAAAGCCGCGAAGTAGTTGTTGTTGGCGTTGGGCAGAATGAGCGGGCGGTCCGGGAAGGCGCTGCGGAGCGTGACGGCGAACAACAGGTCGTTGTCGTTGACGACGCCGTCGCCGTTGCGGTCGAAGTCCGGGAAGTCTTCGATGAACTCTATGCGCCCCTGCTGGAAGACGCGCAGGTCCAGGTCCGAGCCGACGCGCTGTATCTCGCCGCCGAAGTTTAAAGTGTGATTGCCCCTGACCATCGTGAAGGTGTCGCTGAACTGTAGGCGGAACTGCTCCGTCTGTTGCGGGACGCGGAAAGATGCGCCGTCCTGAATGCTCGGGAACGTCAACTGCGGCCCCGGCGTGACGGGCAGCGTCTCGTTGATGAACGAGTTGACGCTGAAGCTGAAGCTGTTGAGGTCGCGTGGGGAGAAGACGCGCGTATAGCTCGCCAGGAACGACTGCGCGCGGTTGCGGCTTGACTGCCGCTGCGAGGCCGAGCCGATGGAACGGTCGAGCGTGCTCGCCGCGATGTCGTCTTCGCGTTGCAGCGAATGGCGGAAGCTCAGGCGGTCTACAGATGTCGGACTCCAGTCAACGCGCGCCGTGGTCAGCAGGTCGTCGAGCGGGGCCGCGCTGAAACTCCTGACAATCGAGCGCGACGCCAAATCCCGCTCGCCCACCAGCACCGCGCCGTCCTGATTCCTGTACTCGAAGGCCCCGAAGAACCACGCGCGGTCGCGCACGATTGGCCCGCCCAGGGTGAACACGTACTGCTCGCGGTCGAAGGGAGGCGTCTCCGTGAGGCCGCGGTCGAAGGTGGCGGGCAAGCCCTGTAGTTTTCTGTCGCGGAAGTAGAAAGCTCCCGAGCCGTGGAATTCGTTCGTGCCGGACTTGGTGACGACGTTGATGAGAGAAGAGCCGGAACGCCCAAGCTGTGCGCTGAAGCGATTGGTCGCGATCTGAAATTCCTGGACCGCGTCCTGCGAGATGTTCTGCACGGCCCCGCCCACGACATCGTCGTTGATGTCCGCGCCGTCAACCGTGACGCTGCCGCCGCGCCCCAACTGGCCGGCCGAAGAGATGACGATGGTGTTGGTCTTCGTCGGGTCGAAGTTGGGCGCGGGCGCGTTGCCAGGGATGAGCAGCGCCAGCTCCAGGAAGTTGCGCCCGTTGAGGGGCAAGTTCTCTATCTCGCGCCGGGAGATTACGCCGTCCACGTCGGACGAAAGCGTGTCGAGCAAAGGGACGTTGTCCGTGTCGTCCACGGTGACGGTTATCTCTTTAGCGCCAATCTCAAGCGTCGCGTCGAGCGTCGTGGTTTGGCCCACTTGCAGCATGATCGCGGGCGCGGCGACTGCCGGGGCGAACCCCTGCGCCTGAACTCTCACCTCGTACGCTCCGGGCGGCAGGGCGGAGAGCGTGTAGAAGCCGTCTTCGTTGGTCGTCGTCTCCCTCTTGACGCCCGTCGCTTTCGATGTCGCCGTCACCTCGGCACCACGGACCACTGCGCCGTTCGGGTCTAAGACCCTGCCGCTTAGCGTCGCGGTGGCTGACTGCTGCGCGTAAGCTGTCGCAGCATACAGACTAACAAACAAGAGGCCCGCCAGGATAAAAGCTAACTGGCGCGGCCTCGCGACGGCACGCGGCGGGAGGGGGTGTAAGCGGCTCATTATGTTTTGACCCTTTCGTGGTTGGCGGCCAACGCGCTACTCACGGGGGAAGCGTTCGTTATGACCGGCCAGAATTTTAGCGGCAGGCTGTTTAGCAGAAAGCTTCATGAAAGCTACTGGCCTCCCGCGCTTTCAGTGTGAAGGCCCGGCTCCGGGCTAATGATGGCGAGCCAGAGGGTGTCGGTCTTAGGCCAGCAACAAAACAGTTAAGGAGGGAAATACAAGACCTCTGGTGCGCCCAACCCGGAGCCGGGATATTGTTGACGTGCGTGTGGAAAGTACCACTACTCCGGCGGCGTGTCATGGGTCTGAAGGTTGACCATCGTCTACAACTTTAGTTTGAGACGTAGAACACCCTTCCGGGATGTTTGTTGACCGGCGATTTGCTTCAGGAAAGATGAACGATGCCGCGCTGCAAGGCCGTGGTCGCGGCCTGCGTCCGGTCGCTCACGCCGAGTTTGCTCAGGATGTTGTTGATGTGACTCTTGACGGTCGCCTCGCTGATGTGCAGCAAGTTGCCTATCTCTTTATTGCTCTTGCCACGCACGATCTGTTCGAGGACTTCCAATTCCCTGCCCGTCAAATCCGAGCCGCTCATTCTCTCGGCCAGGCGCTCGGCCACGACCGTCGGAATCCGCCGCGAGCCGGCGTGCACCTTCCTGACCGCGTCCTCCAATTCGTCAAAGAACATGTCCTTTAAGAGGTAGCCTTGCGCGCCCGCTTGCAATGAACGATAGATGTCCTCGTCGCCGTCGAAGGTCGTCAGCACGATGACGCGCGCGTTCGGGAACTCCCGCCGGATTCTGGTGATGGCCTCGACGCCGCCCACGACCGGCATGCGTAAGTCCATCAGCGTCACGTCCGGCTGGTGCGCGCGAAAGAGGTCTATGGCCTCCTGCCCGTTCGTCCCCTCCGCGACGACCGTCATGTCCGCGACGGTGTTAATCAGGGCGACGATTCCCTGCCGCACGACCCCCTGATCGTCAACGACCATCACTCGAATCTGGTTGCTACTCATAAAGGCCGCCTCCGTTGCGTCCGCTTAACAAAATCGTCAGCCGCCGAGCGGCACTTCGACGACTATCAACGTGCCTTCGTCCGCGCCGCTCTCGACGAGCAGCGTGCCGCCCATCTGCTCCGCGCGCTCGCGCATCCCGACCAATCCGAAGTGGCCGTTGGGAGTTTGCGTTTTGGCGTCGAAGCCGCGGCCGTTGTCGCGCACGCTGAGTTGCACGCGTTTAGCGTCAAACTTCAGGTTGATGAGAATCCGCTGGGCCTGCGCGTGGCGGACGGCGTTGTTGATGGCCTCCTGTCCAATGCGCAGGAGGTTGCTCTCGATGAGAGCGGTCAGGGGCCGGAAGGTCCCGCTGACCTGAACCTGCGCCTGGATGCTGGTTTCGGCCGTGAGCCGCCGCGCCGTCTCGGTCAAAGCCGAGGGCAGGTCGTTGTTTTCGAGCGCCTGCGAACGTAAGTCCCAGATGTAACGCCGCGCCTCCGCGATGCTGTTGCGGACGAGAACGCGCGCCCTATCGAGGTGCGACCGAGGGGCTTCGGCCCCCGGCGGCATCGTCCGCGAAACCAGCTCAAGTTGAATCGAGATACCCAGAATCTCCTGTGCCAGATTGTCGTGAATCTCGCGCGCGATGCGGTTGCGCTCGTCCAAAACGGCGGCGAAACGCCTCTTCACCTGGCGCACGCGCAAGAGATAAAGCTGCCAGACGATGAGCGCGAGCGTCGCGGCTGCGAGCGCGTAGAACCAGTAGGTCTGGTAAAAATGGGGCTTCAGATAGAGGTCGAGCGAAGCGCCCGCCTCGTTCCAGATGCCGTCGTTGTTCGCGGCCATGACGCGGAACTTGTACTGGCCCGGCGGAAGGTTCGTGTAGTAGGCGACGCGACGCGCGCCGCCGTCAATCCAATCTTCATCAAAGCCGTCGAGCTTGTATTTGAACCTGACCTTCTCCGGCGCAACGAAGCTCAGGCCCGCGTAATAGAAATCGAACCGAGACTTGCCCGGCGGCAGCTCAATCTTACTGGATGGGGCCACGGACTCGTCGTCAATGCGTACCTGTTCGATGACGACGCCGGGCGGCTGCGCGTTGACTTTCAATCTCGCGGGGTCGAGCATGGCGACGCCCTTGAGCGTCGAGAACCAGAGCTTGCCGTCGCGCCCCTTCCAGCCCGAAGGGTGGCCGCCGCCGCTGCACTCGCGCGTCCGCATCCCGTCGGCCGTCCCGTAAACGATGGGCTCGATTGTGCCAATTTTTCCGGCCGCGAATTCGTCCAGTTGTTTCCTGTCAACGCGGAAGACGCCCTTGTTGCAGCTCAGCCAGAGGTTCTGCTTCTCGTCCTCCATGATGCTGTAGACCTCATCGTCGAGGATGCCGCTCTGGACGGTGTAGGCCGTAAACTTCCCGTCGCGCAGGCGACTCATCCCGCCGCCGCTCGTCCCTATCCAGAGACTATCGCCCGACGCGTCTTCGTAGAGCGCGATGACGGTGTCGCTCGACAGCCCGTCGCGCGTCGTGTAGGTCGTGAACTTTCCGTCTTTGAAACGACTCAGGCCGCGCAGGGTGCCGACCCACAGAGCGCCCGACGCGTCTTCGTAAATCGCGCCGACGAAATTATCGGCCAGCCCGTCCTCCGTGGTGTAGATCGTAAACTCTCGGTCCTTCATGCGCGTCAGCCCGCCGCGCGTGCCGACCCAGAGTGCGCCAGTATGATCGGCGCGAATTGAGCGGACGAAATCGTTGGCGAGGCCGTCCGCGGAGGTGTAGGTCGTGAATTTCCCGTCGCGGAAGCGGTTCAGCCCGTCTGGCGTCCCGACCCAGAGGTTGCCTTCCGCGTCGCCGGCCAGCGCGAGCACGAAGTCGCTCGACAACCCGTCGCGCGTCGTGTAGGTAGTTATTGTGCCATTCTTCAATTGGCCCAACCCGCCGCCGTATGTGCCAATCCAAACATTGCCCTCGCGGTCCTCGTAGACGCAATTGACGAGTTCGTTAGAGAGTCCCTCGCCCGTCGCGTAGGTCGTGAATTTCTTGTCCTTGAGGAAACTCAGCCCCGCGGATTCCGTGCCGACCCAGAGGCTCCCCTCGCGGTCCTCGAAGATGGAGAGGATGACGTTGCGCGAGAGTTCGGCCTGTTCCCCGAAAGAAGTGAAACGATTGTCCCGATGGCGACTCAGCCCGTTCGAAGTGCCGACCCAGAGAGTGCCTTCGCCGTCCACGTAGAGCGCGGTGATTCTATCGCTCGGCAGTCCGTCGCGGACGGTATAGGTCGTAAACTTCCCGCCGGTCAAACATGAGAGGCCATTGAAGGTTCCGACCCAGAGCCGCCCCGCGCGGTCCTCTGTGACGGACGAGACGCTGTTGCTGGCGAGTCCATCCGGCACCGTGTAGCTCGTGAATTTCCCATCCTTCAAACGTCCCAGGCCGTCGGACGTGCCGACCCAGAGCGCGCGCTCGCTGTCTTCAAAGAGAGCCTTGATGTCGTTGCTGACCAGCCCGTCCTTAGTCGTCAGGTTAGAGAAGACGCCGTCCCTGAATTGGCTGAGGCCCGCAGGGGTCGCGACCCAGACGTTGCCCTCGCGGTCTTCGGCGATGGCCTGCACGTCGTCGCCCGCCAGGCCCTCCTGCGTCGTGTAAGAACTGAACTTCCCGTCCGCAAAGCGCAGCAGCCCCGTGCTCGTGCCGAGCCAGAGGCCACCTTGACGGTCGCCCACGAGGGCGTGCACGTCGTTATTCCTGAGTTGTGGAGTATTCTGTTTGTCGAAAACGGTGAAGCCGGTCCCGTCGAAGCGCGCGAGCCCTTCTTCTGTGCCAATCCATAAGTAGCCGTCCACGGTCTGCGCGACGGCGTGGACCGTGTTCTGTGGCAGGCCGTTCTCCGTCAGCCAGACGTTGCGGCTGTACTCCGCGAGGTCTCTCTGCGGGTCCAGGGCAAGGGACGGCCCGCCCCAGCACAGCAGCAGAAGAATGAAGGGACTGAGAAGGCGAAGGTTAAGTTTGCGCGCGAAACCTGATCGGCTCATCTGTCTTAGCGATTACTAAAAGCTTGTCCTGGCAGCTTCACCGACGGATAATGTAACATTCTATGTGTCCGGCGTAATTATATTCAACGCACGAGCGGCGAAAGCTCGTCGCCAGAGGTCGAAAGTCCGTTCAATGCAGCTTTCCAAATCGGCAGCCCCTTTTCTTCTGGCGTTCCTCTTTTTACCTTGCGCGGCTGCGTCCGAGCAGGCGCGTTGGCGCGCGGCCACGGAGCAGGAATTGAGGAAGGTCATCCCGGCGCGCGCACCAGTCGTCAAGGAAAATATAGAGACAGAGTTCCGCACCGCCTCGGGCGTCACGGACGGGCGCGGCCATTTCATCGCCGGCGTGGTGATGATAACGGCGGGCTACTCGGCCGAGGGCAAATACTCACACTTTTTCATCACGCAGACGCCCATCAGAATTGACGATTTAGTCTTACAGCCGGACGAGTACGTCTTCGGCTACCAGCGGATTGATAACGAGACCATGCGGCTCGTCTTTCACAAGGCTTCAAGCGGGAAAGAGGTCGGCGACGTGCGGGCACGCCTCAACCCGAAGAGCAGCGCGGTGCGCTCGCTGCTCATCAGCCCTCCCGCCGGAGGCCGCGGGACCATACAGATCGGGCGCTTCGTCTTCGACTACAGGCTTGACTGAATTACCTGCCGCGTTGAACCAGGCTGGCGGCGACGGCAATCAGTTCCGCCAACTCGACGGGCTTCGGGACGTGCATCTGGTAGCCGGCACGGAGCGCCTGCATGCGGTCCTCGACTCTGGCGTAGGCGGTGAGCGCGATGGCGGGCACGCGGCCCCCGCTCTCGTCCGGCAATTCGCGCACGCGCCGTATCATCTCGTATCCGTCCTCATCGGGCATCCCTATGTCGCTTATCAGCAGGTCGGGAACGGCCGTCCGCATCGCTTCGAGCGCCTCGGCCGCAGACCCCGCGGCCAGCACTTCTGCGCCGCATTGCTCTAGCCCGGCCTTCAGCAGCTCACGCGTGTCAGGCTCGTCGTCCACCACGAGCACGCGCACCCCGTCGAGCCTGTCAACGCTGTCGAAGAAAGGCAGCATCTCCCTCGCTGCGGGGTGCACGCGCACGCCCTCCGTGGTCGCCTGATAGACGGGGGCGACGGGCAACAGCACAGTGAAGGTCGAGCCCTGCCCCTCGCCCGCGCTCTCTGCGCGGACTGTCCCGCCGTGCAACTCTACGAGGTGACGCACGATGGCGAGTCCCAACCCCATCCCGCCGTGCTGGCGCGTCGTCCTCTGGTCGGCCTGGCGGAAGCGGTCGAAGACGTGCGGCAAAAACTCCGGAGCGATCCCCGCGCCCGTATCGCTGACGGCGACTTCGACGTGCGAGTTGACACGCTCCAGCTTGATCTGCACGCGGCCGCCGCGCGGGGT
>DATFCB010000588.1:0-7193 GCA_035253525.1 Pyrinomonadaceae bacterium
ACCATGTCACTGCTGACCCTGTGCCTCGCGCTCTTTACCATGGGCGGGGCGATGGCGCAGACGCAGTCGACTGGTTCCATCGAAGGCACAGTGCTCGACCCGCAGGGCGGGGCCGTGCCGAACGCCACTGTCACCGTGTCCGGGCCGAATCTGATTAGTCCTCAGTCGGCGACCACGAATGACGAAGGGCGTTACAGAATTTTGAATCTCCCTCCTGGGAGGTACACCGTCACGGTCGCAGCGGTGGCCGGCTTCGGCGAGGCCACCAAGAGCGATGTCGAAGTTAATCTGTCCAGAACCACTTCGGCGGACGTGCAGGTGCAGATCGCCGGCGCGGCGGCTTCGGTGACGATCACCGATACCACCGGCGCGGGCGTTGACGTGACGGCCAACACCAGCGGCACGAACGTCTCGACCGAGCAGTTCTCCAACTTCCCGACGCAGCGCACCGTGCAGTCGCTCTACACGATTGCTCCGACGGTCGCCCGCTCGGGCCAGCGCGACGCCTCAGGCCGTGACCGCGATCCTTCGGTCGCCGGTTCTTCGGGTCCTGAGAACAACTACATCCTCGACGGCGTGAACGCCACCGACCCTGCCTTCGGCGGTTCGGGCGCGAACCTCCCGTTCGAGTTCGTGCAGGAGATCGAGATCAAGACCGGCGCTTTCGGTGCCGAGTACGGTCGCGCGACGGGCGGCATCTTCAACGTCATCACCAAGAGTGGCGGCAATGAGTTCCGCGGCGACGCGTTCGCGTATTTCACGACCAAGGGCTTCGTCAGCGAAGTGAAGAACATTCCGCTGACGGGCGCTATCGCGAACGGCTTCTCCGAAATCGACGCCGGGTTCGACCTCGGCGGCCCGATCATCAAGGACAAGCTCTGGTTCTTCGGCGCGTTCAATCCGCAGCGCCGCAAAAACTTCCTGCTGACCCAGACCTTCTTGTCGCCGGTGGAGAACACCATCACCACCCCGTTCTATGCTGGCAAGATTACCTGGGGCATCAACCAGAATCACACGCTGACCTTCTCGACCTCCGGCGACCGCACCAAGCAGGAAGGCTTCCTGTTCGGCAACACCGGTTTCGGTGCTGACGTTAACAGCTTCCTCGGCGAGCAGCAGACCGGCGGCGAGCGGTACACGGTGCGCTTGAACTCTTCGCTGACCCCGACGTGGATCGGCGAGTTCTCGTTCGGCATCCACCGCCAGCGCAACAACATCATCCCGCCCGCCGGGCTGGAAGATGTGCCGCTTAACCTCGACAACTTCCGGCTCCTCGCCACGGACGGCAGCACGGTCGTCCCCGTGACCGAAAGCAACGTGAGCTTTATCGAAACCACGGGTGCTTTGGCCGGTCAGAATCTGGGCCGCATCGCGTTCGTCCAGAATCCGGGCGGCGCGAGCCTTGAGCGCAACTTCATCCAGCAGGGCTTCGGGATCATCCAGACGACCTCGCGTCGTCGCACCGAGTTCAACGCCAGGTTGCAGAACATCATCGGCCGCAATACCCTGAAGTACGGGTTCGAGTACAGCCGCAACTTCTACGACATTGCCAACCGTCGTAGCGGCCCGGCTCGCACCTTCACCGATCCGTTCCACGTTCTGACCACCTCGGCCGATAACCTGAGCACCAACGG
Source organism: Pyrinomonadaceae bacterium (assembly GCA_035253525.1). Classification (GTDB taxonomy): domain Bacteria; phylum Acidobacteriota; class Blastocatellia; order Pyrinomonadales; family Pyrinomonadaceae; genus QHXM01. The sequence goes on from DATFCB010000588.1 coordinate 1,635, forward strand.
CTACCAGACGACCAACAGCTTCCAGCCCTGCACCACGCGGGTCATCGGCGGCAACAACACGGTCGTTTGCGCTGCCGGTTCCGGCACACGCCGCGTCAACCAGTTGATCGCCGGCGGCGGCCTGACGGGCTTCCCGGGCGGTGCCATCACCGGCCCGATCAGCCTCAGCGAGCTTCTCAACAATTCGTTCCTGGTCCTGATCAGCACCCGCGTTCGTGACTTCGAACTCGATGCCAAGACCTACTCGGATGTCGAGAGCTTCTACATTCAGGACGACTTCAAGATCAGCAAGGACGTGCAGTTCAACTTCGGCCTGCGCTGGGATTATCAGCAGTCGTACAGCGAGGGTGGGGACACCTACCTGAAGCTGAACAACTTCAAGGATAACCTCCAGCCGCGCATCGGCCTCATCTGGGACTTCACGGGTCGCGGTCGCGGCAAGATGTTCGCGAACTTCGCCCGCTTCGTCGAAGCCCCGCTCCCGCTTGACGTGAACGTGCGCGCCGGCGGCGGCGACACGCAGACCGACAAGCAGTTCAATGCCAGCCGCTACGGCGCGTTCGGCGACGCGACCCTCGTGGCCGGCGTCGGCGGCGGTGCCCAGAACTTCGGTGCCGAAGCGACGCCGATTGACCCCGACCTCAAGCCCCAGACGGTCAACGAAGTGACCGCCGGTATTGAGTACGGTATCAGCAGCGATCTGGTGCTCGGCGCTCGCGGTATCTACCGCTCGCAGGGCTCGGTCATCGAGGACGGCTCGTTTGACGACGGCGTCCACTACTTCCTGTTCAACCCCGGCGAGAGCCTGACGGACCGTCTGGCTCGCGAGCCTGCCCCGGTCGGCGTCGGCTCGGGCTTCGGCCGCGCACGCCGCTACTACCGCGCGATGGAGTTCACGGCGACGAAGCGTTTCTCGAACCATTATCAGTTCATCGCTTCCTACGTCTACTCCTCGCTCATCGGCAACTACGAGGGCCTGTTCCGCAACGACACGGGCCAGCTCGATCCGAACATCACCAGCCTCTTCGACCTCGTCAGCCTCTTGGGCAACACGTACGGCCGTCTCAACAACGACCGTCCGCACCAGTTCAAGTTCAACGGCTCTTACGAGACGCCGTTCAAGCTGATGGTCTCGGGCAACTTCTACATCCAGTCCGGGATTCCGTTCAATAAGCTGGTCCCGCACCCGGACTACGGCAACAACGAAGGCTATGGCGAGCCGCGCGGATCGAGCATCGTTCCGAACACGGCCGACACCTTCGACCAGGGCGGCGTCGAGAGCGCTTATGGAAGCACCCGCACGCCGACGACCTGGAACCTCGATGTCGGTGCTTACTATCCGATTCAGTTCGGCGAGCGCCGCCAGTTGAGATTCCAGTTCGACATGTTCAACGTCTTCAATAACCAGCGCGCGATTCGTCTGGACGAGACGTTTGCCATTACCCTGCGTCAGGGCGCTAACGTGCCGGACGTTCCGAATCCGTTCTACGGGACGGGGACGATCTTCCAGTTCCCGCGCTCGATGCGTCTGGGTGTGAAGTTTAGTTTCTAAACCCTGCGGCGCTCACGGGGCCGCGCACGCGCGGTCCCGTGAATGTCCTTTTGTAGGGAGAAGCACTTTCAATGGGCTTCTCCCTTTTTCTTTTTAGTGGTATTCTGTCGTCTCCAACCGTACTGATAATTCTTAACCTGCGACCTTTTCAAGTCCTTTGGGAAAGGAGTTGCCCAGATGTCTAAAAGAAAACCGAGCAATCATCGGCAGGGGTTCTCCATTCAACTCATTCTCTGTGCCCTCTCGTTGATCATCATTCCTGGCGCGGCGGCTCATGCGCAGAGCGGAATAGACATGGTCGGCACGGGCGGCCGCCACATCATCAACGGACGCATCTTTTTCCCTTCGGGACGGCGGGCGGACGCCAGCATCAAGGTCAGGCTCGAAAGTACAAATTCCGGCGCGCTCTCCGTTCTGGCCGACACCAACGGCTCGTTCAGCTTCAGGTCGCTCGAAGCCGGTAACTACACGCTCACCATTGACGCCGGCGAAGAGTACGAGATAGTCAGAGAGAACGTCTACATAGACCCTGAGAGGAGAGACCCCTCCTTAAGAGTCGTCGGCACTTCCAGAACATTCACCCTCCCGATCTACCTTCAGTTAAAGCGGAACCCCGGCGACAAGCAGCAAACCGGCGTCCTCAACGCTGCCCTGGCTAGCGTCCCCAAGGCCGCCGCCGACCTCTACCGCAGTGCGCTCGCGTCGGCCCAGGCGGGCGACAGCAAGAAAGCCGTCGGACAACTAAGGGCCGCGCTCTCCGTCCATCCTGAATTCGCCCTGGCTCTAAACGAACTCGGCGTGCAATATCTGAAACTGGGCCAGGCGGACAAGGCCGCCGAGTCGCTCCAATCCGCCGTGCGGCTCTCGCCCGATGCCTTCACCCCGAGGCTTAACTACGGCATCGCTCTCTTGCAGAAGAAACAGTTCGACGACGCCGCCACGCATCTCAGGCAGGCGCTACAGAAGAACGACTCCTCGCCGTCGGGCCACTATTACCTGGGGCTGGCCTTAATGAAGCAACGCTCCTTTGACGATGCGGAAAAGGAGTTGCTGCGCTCCATCACCCTGGGCGGCGACAGTATGGGCATGGCCCACTATTATCTCGGCGGCATCTACTGGGGCGAGCGCGATTATAAGAAGGCCGCCGACGCGCTGGAAAAATACGTGAAGCTATTTCCGAAGGCGGCCAACGCCGAAAAAATCCGTACCACCATCAAAGAGTTGCGCAGTAAGTCATAATTTCCCGGCCGCCGACCAGCGCGTGGCCGGAAAAAGGAGTGAGACAGATGTTTATTCCAGCCCCTCTTGGGCGTGCGCGCCGTCCTTCCTGGGCGCGGCTTTCCTTAGCGCTCGTGGTCATTCTTCTGCCGCTCGGCGTCGCGCGCGCGCAGGGAGTCGGCAGCACCCGTGACCTCCCTTCGACGAGCGGGGGCCGCCACGTCATACAGGGCCGCGTCTACCTTCCCGACGGGAAGCCAGGGACTAACGTCAAAATCAAGCTTGAGAGCAACAACTTTATAGGCGGCTCCACCATGACCGACAGCGATGGGAACTTCCGCTTCTCGGGCCTGGAGGCGGGTTCTTACACGGTCAGGGCGGAAGTCGGCAGGGAGTTCGAGATGGCGATGGAGAGTGTCGCCATTGACAGGGAAATAACCAGCGGGCCGCGCACCCTGATGGTGCCCATCTATCTGAGGTTTAAAGGCACCCCGGCAGGCGCGAACCCCGCGACCTCTAACCCTGGGCTTGCCGGCGTCCCGAAACCGGCGGTGGAGCTTTACAACCAGGCGCTGGAGTCCGGGCGAAAGGGCGACAGCAAGAAGGCCGTAGAGCAGTTGAAGCAGGCGATAGACCTGCACCCGGACTTCGCGCTGGCTTTGAACGAAATGGGCGTGCAGTATCTGAAGCTGAACCAGTCGGACAAAGCCATAGAGCCTTTGAGTAAGGCCGTGAAGCTCACGCCCGCCGCCCTCCCGCCGCGCCTGAACTACGGCATCGCGCTGTGGAACATGAAGAAGTTTACGGAGGCAGAGGCGGAGTTACGCGAGGTCTTGAAGAAAAGTGAGGCGTCGCAGTCGGCGCACTACTACCTGGGGCTTGCGCTTCTCAGCCAGAAAAAAATGGACGACGCGCTGGTCGAGTTCGAGCGCACGGCCGCGCTGGGCAAGGGCAAGGATGACATTGCGATGGCCCATTATTATATAGGCGGCATCCTGTGGGGCAAGAAGGATTACAAGCGCGCCGCTGACGAGCTTGAAAGCTACCTGCGGCTCGCGCCCAAGGCACCCAACGCCGAGCAGGTCCGCAACACGATTAAAGAACTGCGGAGCAAGCAGCAGTAGCACGAGGCACAACTCACGCCGTCTCAGTCAAGATAAAAAAGGAGAGGCCGCCCGGCTCGGGAAGAGCGGCGGCCTCTCCTTTTATCTTCTGCCGACGGGACGAGGGCTAGACATCGAATTCCAGCAGGTGCCCCATCTTCTCTTTTTTGGTCTTCAGGTAGTGCGCGGCCGATTCCGGCGTCTCGACCTCTATCGAGACGCGCTCGACCACTACGAGGCCGGCCTCTTCGAGCGCGCGCAGCTTGAGCGGGTTGTTCGAGAGCACGCGCACCTGGCACAGCCCCATATCGAAGAGGACTTCGGCGCACTGCCTGTACTCGCGCAGGTCAACGGCGAAGCCCAATTGCTCGTTGGCCTCGACCGTGTCGGCTCCCTCATCCTGAAGGGCGTAGGCGCGAATCTTGTTGAGGATGCCGATGCCACGGCCCTCCTGCTGCTGGTAAACGATTGCGCCGCGGCCCTCGCGCTCGATCATCTGCATGGCGCGGTGCAGTTGTCTTCCGCAGTCGCACTTGGTCGAGCCGAAGACATCGCCCGTCAAACACTGCGAATGGATGCGGACCAGCGTCGGGATTTCGGGCCTGAGTTCGCCTTTGAACAGGACGACGTACTCTTCGTCGCTCGTGCGCGAGCGGTAGCCCGCGATCTTAAAGTCGCCGATCTCCGTCGGCAGGCGTGCCTCGGCCACGCGCACGACCGATAATTCCCGCGCGTCCCAGGTGCACGCCTCTGTGGTTGCTTCTTCTTTCAATTCCAGCATTCCTTAGAAATCGCTTTCGCGTTTTAACCTCTCGTCACGTGTTTACCAGGAGTGCTGTGATTATATGAGACGCCCGGCCCGCTCGACAAGCACGCCAATCCGTGAGCGAGGCCGAGCCGCGCGCGTCTGCCTCCCGGCCCAGGCCGCGCGCTCATTATTATTGCCGCCGCGCCCGTCTCACGTTAAGATGGCCCTGCCTTATCTATATATATGTGCCACTCGGGCCGCGCGGTCGAATCGAATTGAGCGAACATTTTAACAGCGACACTTTGGAGATGCCCGGCCGCGGTCGCGACCGCCGCCCGGCGCTCGTCTTCCTGCGCGGCGAGCTGCTGGCGGTCCCCATCCCGCTCGAACGCGACGAAGTCATCCTCGGCCGCGCGCTCGAAGCGGACGTGCGCGTCAACGACGCGCGCGCCTCGCGCCTGCACGCGCGCATCTCGACCGAGCGCGACGGCGAGACCGGCTTCACGCGCTACCGCATCACCGACCTCGGCTCCACTAATGGCACAGTCGTCAACGGGCAGCTCATCACAGACGCGCTTCTACAGGACGGCGACAAGATAGTCATCGGAGAGCACCTGCTGCGCTTCGACATGCTCGACGAGATTGACCGTGAGTTCCAGCGCCAGATTCACCGCCTGCTCGTGCACGACGAGTTGACGGGACTCTTGACGGGCAAGTCCTTCTTCTCCGAGCTGCGCCGCGAGGCCGCGCGCGCCGAGGCCGAGTCGCGCCCCTTCTGCGTGTTGATGATGGACCTGGATTTTTTCAAAAAGGTCAACGACACCTACGGCCACCTGGTCGGCAACCAGACGCTCGAAGAAGTCGGCGGGGTCATCATGCGCTCGCTGCGCGCGGGCGACGTGGCCGCGCGTTTCGGCGGCGAAGAGTTCGCGGCCTTT